>JAJRRE010000323.1 GCA_024279745.1 Alphaproteobacteria bacterium | reverse complement strand
CGGCAACAAAAATTGTTGCTGAAGCGGCGTTGGACAATAGTTGCGCGTCGGCAAGGCCAAGAACCGGTGGGCCGTCAATAATAATGAAATCAAAGACCGTTAGGCCCGAAGAAAGTAATGAAAACAGCTTGTTGCCACCCAACAAATCAGCGGCGTTAGGGGGCAGTGGGCCAGAGCACATTAAGGCTAAATTGGGGGTCTGGGTTGCCTGCATCGCGGCTTGAGGCTCACACGAACCGGTCAGGTAATTGCTCAAACCCACTGTATTTTGGACGAGAAATTTTTCATGCAAAGATGGCTTGCGCAGGTCGGCATCGATTAGCAGCACCCGCATATCCATGGCTGCGAAATGTTTTGCCAAAGCAATCGCCGTGGTCGATTTAGCTTCATTAGGGCCTGCACTGGTCACGGACAGGACTTTTGGCAGACCGCTTTCCGTGGCCAGTTGCAAGGAGGTCGCAAGCGATCGATAGGCCTCCGACAATGGCGAGCGCGGATCGGCAAATTCATCTTCGACGGTGCTATTGGCTTGAACTCGCGGTATGATGCCGAGCGTTGTGAGGTGAGACAAAGCATGAAGCTCTTCAACAGTGTGAACTGTGTCATCAAGATGTTCGAGAAGGAACGCCGCGACAAACCCACTACCCAAGCCAAGTGCAAAAAACAACAATAGAGATTTGAGTAATTTCGGCGAAGAGGGGGAAGTTGGCATGTTGGCTCTATCGATGACAAATATATTGTTTGTACCAGCACCGGCAGCAACATCGACTTCTTTGAAACGGCGTAACAGGCTGTTGTAAAGCTCCCGATTGGTGTCCACTTCCCGTTTCAGGATATTGTACTGAATGCTTCGCTGTTTGAGATCGAGTGCCGCGACCTTCAACTCGTCGATGCGGGCCTCCATCTCAGCTTCCTGAGTCAATGCTGCTTCATAGTCCGCCTTAAGCGTTTCCCTGCCGCGCGTAAGTTCAGCTTTGATGTGCCGGTCAATCTGCGCAATCTTATTTCGAATCTCGATCATACCGGGATATTCAGGCTTGAACGTTTCCAGTTTTTCACGGTACTCGGTGGTAAGGGTGTCGCGCTTTTCCTGCAGCGTCCCGAGGTTTTGACTTGTGCGCAATTGAGACAGGTTCACCGCTTTACCCGATTGCGCCTGTTTCCACAGTTGTTCTTTTTTGATGCGATCCCTGGTCAATTCACCAAGTGCGGCGTTGGCTGCCGCCAGGTTATTCTCAGCAATGGAGGTCTTTTCAGTCGTTGCGATAATCTGCTCTTTCTTGGCAAAATCGAGCAGTGCTGTTTCTGAATATCGCAACCGCAGTTTCAATTGCGCGATCTTATCTTCAAGAAAAATCCTGGCGCTGGCATTGGCCTGAAAACGTTTATCCACATTGGCGGCAATGAAGGCATCGGCATAAGCCCCGGTAATTTTTTGCGCGCGGCGCGGCTGTGGATCGGTATAATTGATATCAACCAGTATCGAGCCTCGGACCGGGGTTACGGTACGACGCTCCAGCACCAGCTGGGAGGCGATCAGTTTTTTATCGGGCGGCGTGTTGCCCGCTTCCCCAGTTGCTCCAAGAATGCCCCGGATTGCCGTGCTCAAACTCCCACGCAAGGACCCGCCGCGTGAATTCAGGAAGTCCTCATTTTCTGACAGGCCAAGCAAGGCAACGACGCGCTCGGCCATCATTTTGCTTTCGATAAGCTTGTACTGGGTGATGAGGAATTTTCTGCCGACCCCGCCAGCCCTCTTCATGATATTGCCCTGTTCAACGACCTCGACCGTGTTCTGATCGACTTGCAAACGCACTGTTGATGTATAGAGCGGTTGTTGCATCAAGGTGTAGGCCGCACCAAAAACAAGCGAAGATGCAACAAAGCTGAGGATCATCCATTTGCGCTTGACGATAGTGCGCCAATAATCGCGCAGATCGATTGTTAATTCGTCGCCACCACCACCGCCGCCTTCGCCGCCGCCCATATAGTCGCCAAGTTGGCCATAGGAGGGCTGACGCGGCGCGACAGCACCTTGATGGTCAGCCACAAGCGCGCCATTTGCGCTGGGCGGATTTGTGAATTGATTGTTAATGTCGTTACTCATTCGCATTCGTCATGTTCTGGGCGCAGAACCGCTCCTCACAGCAATGCATATGCTACTATTTGGTGCGGTCTAGTGGCAGGACAGCAATATCAGAGCAGCAAAAGAAGTTTGGCCAGTGGCGCGCCCTTCATTAGGGTGTTCCAGCCCTTTTTGATAGCTGACGTACCAACCATAACCACGTCGCCAGCTTGCAAGGCTATATCAGCCTTACTGCCGGAACGAATGGCTCCGATATCATGTTTTAACGCTTTGCGTTGCCCGTTGACTTGCCGAAAAACAATAACGACTTCATCAGACAACTCGGTAAAACCTTCTGCTGTCGCGATGGATTGAATTAGCGTCATGCCGCCGCGTATTGGAAACACACCAGGCTTTTTTACTGCGCCTTCAACAGTGACCTTTTGGCTGTTATACTCTTTGATAAAAACCGTCACTTGTGGCTTTTGCAAATATTTGGCCCCAAGTCTCTTGGTCATGTTCTGCTCGATTTCACGCGCTGTTTGTCCCGCCACTGAGACCTCGCCGAGCAACGGATAGTTGATCGTGCCGACCGCCGAGATCTGAACGGTTTTCGATAATTCAGCGACTTTGAATACGGTGATATCCAACACATCCTGCGGGCCGACTTTGTAGGCTGTTGCGCTGCTGGAGGTTAGAGCCAGTTTTGCAACAATTGGTTGGACACTACTGGCATCATGCCCGGCGACACGGAAACGGACTTGGCCAGAATTGGCGGAAGCAAGAGAACTGGCTGAAGCAAGCCCGCTTGGGGGCGTGTTGGCCTCAGTTAAAGAAGTGGCGCCGCAACCGGCCAGCGAGACCGTTGCCATCACTATGAGGAGCGCTTTTGCGATGGCCCCTCCCACCAAAGCCCGATTTCTCGAAATCAAACTCAATCGGTTGAGGTATGGGTAGATCCGTTGGCGATACATTTTCTAAAACTCCCTGTGGCCGTGTTACGACCATATACTCTGCTTCGTCATCACCAATCAGCTCGGCGGCCGCCGCCCTGCCTTGGCCAAGAATCGGTGGGCGCCTGATCATATCATGTGCATCGGTGGAGATAATATGCACAATGCCATCAGATAACATCTTTTTGCACCAGTGTCTCGGTCCGCGCCCAAACGACCCGGTGAGCGAACCGGCAGTTATTTGCATCCATACACCCGCAGCAGCCAGCCGCTGGAAAACCTCATAGTGAGAGGTAATCCAGTTCAAACGCTCTGGATGCGTGAGAATGGGAATGTACCCGGCCACCAAGATCTCGAAAAACAAATCTTCCAATCGCGCCGGCACGCTATGATGAGGCGGCTCAACCAGAACATATCGCGTATTTCCAAGTGGCAAAAGATGCCCCGATTGCAGGCCGGCAACAAAGTCGGGGATCACATGATTATCTGCCCCGCTTATCAGCTGCAAGGCAATACCTTCTCTATCCAACTCTTGTTGCAGGTTGGCGACTGCCTGGGTAATCTGGGGGCCCGAATTGTGATAAAGTCCGGGCAGAATGTGCGGCGTACAAGCGACCACCGACACACCATCGGCAACGAAAGCGCGTGCCATTTCGATGGATTGGGTAAGATCTGCGGCGCCGTCGTCAATACCTGGCAATAAATGACAATGAAGATCGATCAAGTTCAGCTCCTTAAAGCCCACTGTCATGTAGGCGAACTGCATCATTGTAGTTGAATGAATAAAAATATTTCTTTGAGCCAGCCCTTGAACGACATGGTTCTAGCGATGTTGCTCTCAGCGCTCGCCCGTTGTTCCTATAACTCGTATTCTCTTTGATTTGTTCAATTATTTGTCAGTTATTCAGCAATTCAGTTTTCTATAATCTTGTCAGTTACTATGGCCGTGTCGGCCACTGAGTATCGACCATAATAACATGTCTTGTCGAGACTTTGTCGGAAGTCGCAAAGGAATAACAAAACTACAGCGGTTGAATGTTGTATTTCCGCAACGGACCCAATGTGAAAGCCGTGACAAACGTGTTGGCAAGACGTCTACAGTGCAGATATCAATTGACCTATGGGCTTCTCAGGAGGTAACTATACGCGACTCTTAAATGATAATGAAGTAGACGATGTTATTTCTGGCTACTAAGTCAGGGATGTGTTTCCAACAGCAGTGGGGTACTGCAGATGCGCAATCTAATTAATTTATTTTCTTTGGTTCTGTGCGTGGCGCTGGGCGCTACTGTCGCACAGGCCACCACTTTGACAGATATTTCTGGCGAAGTCAGGTTGAATAGCGGCGACGGCTTTAAAGTCGTGTCAGGAACGGTTGCTGTTAAGCCAGGCGACATCGTGATAACCGGTCCTAAGGCAAGCGCCAGAATCGTTTATTCCGCAGCCTATGCGATCGATGTGAACCCAGGACGCATTAAAACTGTGGCCGATAATGCCAAGCAAGCAAAGCGATTGGCTCAACTTAGAAGTACGGCAATGCGGCAGTCCGCAGGTGGTGCTCCTGCTGGTGTGCCAGGTCCGCAATGTCTTCCAGGAATTCCATTGTCGACCTGTTTGGTGGGGGCTGGTGCCGTTGCTATCGGCGCTGGTATCGCCATCATTGCGAGCAATAACAAAGACGACAAACCAGTTAGCAATTAAGCGTTATCTTTAAATCGCCATTTCAGCAAATCGAACAAGGTTCGTTTTGGTAGGTTAGGCACGCTTGAGCAGTGAGTAAGTAAGCATCATAGTGAACTTGCAAACTGAAAATGCCGATTGAACGGTTGGTTGTTGGTGAAGTGGCCTTGTAGTCAGTGTTTTGGCACTTGCATTATTGTTGCTAATCTTGTTGTGACTAGCCAATCTTTTTATGACTAGGCCGTGCCGGTTGGAAGAAAAGCCAGCCGGCATTTTCGTTTTAGGCGTGCAATTATGGCATCTATATATGCAATCGCGCTGTTGATCGCTGCCCTGTTACTTGGTGGCGGCGGAGGGAAGTCCGGATATTTGTCCGATGCGATACTGCAGTTTCTAGCCATTCCGGTTTTGGTTTTTGCACTTTGGCGCCTTTCCTTCGAAAAACTGAACCGTTCCGCAACGCTGGCAATTGCTCTGTGTTTAGCCTTGGTTGCAGTGCATTTAATCCAGTTGCTTCCCCTGCCACCGCAAATGCGCGCGATGCTTCCTGGATATGAGGTTGTCGCCTCCTCGCTCAATGTCGCTGGACTAAAACTAAACTGGTTTCCAATCAGCGTTTCACCGCGTGCAACCTGGTTGAGCCTTGCTGCCCTGTTACCGCCCCTAACAATGTTTTTGATAACCCTGCTACTTGGCTACCGTGACCGCCGCCTGCTTAGTGTTGTCATTATAGTCTTTGGCATCGTCAGTGTCTTGATCGGCATGTTGCAGGTGGCACAGGGCTACTTAAGCCCATTACGTTTTTATGGTGCTGACGGACCTCCTGAAGCCAATGGTTTCTTTGCAAACCGCAATCATTTTTCAGCACTTGTTTATTCAATTATTTTGTTCCTTGCCGCTTGGATTGCCTCCCATTTAAGAAACGTCTTCGCAAGCGGGCGCGCTATCAAGATAGAGGCTGGTGTAATCACTTTCCTGATTGTCAGTGTTTCGCTTATTGTAGTTCTCATCGGCGCCCAAATGATGATCCGTTCGCGCGCCGGTACCGGTCTCACAATCCTGGCTTTATTCGGTGGCTATGCCTTAACGTTAGGGCGCGATCGCAGCGAGGGAATGGCTAAGGTGTCACGTAAGATCGTCATCAGCTTTACCGTGCTCGTACTTGCATTTATATTTTCAACGCAGTTCGCTCTTTATCGAATATTGGATCGCTTGGATGACAGTCTACTCGAAAGCGGTCGCTCGATTATTGTAAGGACAACCTTGGAGGCGGCGTGGTCGTTTATGCCCACAGGTGCTGGCATGGGGACCTTTGTGCCTGTCTATGCGATGTTCGAAAAGGCTAGCGACGTCCGCGCCGACCAATACATTAACCGCGCTCATAACGACGTGCTGGAATTTTGGCTTGAGGCGGGGACTATTAGTCTTATTTTAATGGCGCTGTTTGGAGTTTTTTATATCACCAGGACGATCTATATGTGGCGGCAAACCTGGCCCGGGGCACAAGCCATCGATCAAACACTGGCTCGTAGCGCTACCATCATCATCGGCCTTTTGATCGCCCATTCTCTTGTTGACTATCCTTTGCGAACAGGCGCCTTGGCCAGCGTTTTTGCCTATTCTTGCGCGCTACTGATCGATCCTGTGAGCAACGCCCAGGAAACAAAAGAGGGATGGGTGGATGCCTTGCTGAACTGGCTGGGCGGGGGAGCAACGTCGGCGCGCAGAGGGCGATCAAGCCAGCAGGCGGCTGCGGGGGGCGCGAAAGCTTCAAATACCGCCGACCGGTTCGTGCCGCCAGCCTCGGTCGCAGATACAAAAAAACCGCCCCTGCCTATCGATCAAACCCAGTGGGGCAAGGACATTCAGTGGCCTTCCGAATGGGGCGACGGTAAGCCATCTGATAAAGATCGTGATGGAAATTGAACCGTTGATCTTTGGCCGCTGCTGCAAGTCCTCGGATCGGACGGCTTTCTTGTGGTCAACGAAAGCAACCGGGTTTGGGATTGCAGCGGAATCGCGCTAGGCAGGATGCCATGCAGCAATATTTAGATCTCATGCGCCATGTTCGTGACAATGGCATTCGCAAAGACGACCGCACCGGCACCGGGACGCTCAGTGTCTTTGGCTATCAGATGCGGTTTGATCTGGCTGATGGGTTTCCGCTGGTGACAACCAAGAAATTGCACCTCAAATCCATTGTTCACGAGCTGCTGTGGTTTTTGAACGGCGATACCAATATCGGCTATCTACGTGAAAATGGCGTGCGGATCTGGGATGAATGGGCCGATGAGGCCGGAGATTTAGGACCCGTCTACGGCAAGCAATGGCGCAACTGGGCGGCTCCGGGCGGCAATGTTGTCGATCAGATCGCTCAAGTCGTCGAAACCTTGCAATCCAATCCCGATAGCCGCCGCATCATTGTGTCGGCGTGGAACCCGGCGGACTTGCCCGACATGGCGCTGGCGCCGTGCCATTGTCTGTTTCAGTTCTACGTGGTGGACGGCAAATTGTCGTGTCAGCTTTATCAGCGCTCGGCGGATATATTTTTG
>JAJRRE010000322.1 GCA_024279745.1 Alphaproteobacteria bacterium | reverse complement strand
TGTCTGATCGAGATGCTTTACGCCACCGGTCTGCGGGTGAGCGAGCTGGTTGCCATGCCGCGCAATGTGCTGCAGGGCGACGGCCAGGTGCTGACCATCAAGGGCAAAGGCGGGCGCGAACGGCTGGTGCCGCTCAATGCCGGCGCCAGAACTGCGCTCGACAAATATATACGCTGGGTTGACGCCAATGAGGCCATCTCAAAAACCCTCAAGACCAAATGGCTGTTTCCCTCGCATGGGCTTGCCGGCCATCTGACCCGCCAGCGTTTTGCGCAAGAGTTGAAAGAGCTGGGGATTGAAACCGGCATTGCTCCCGACCAGATCAGCCCGCATGTGTTGCGCCACGCTTTTGCCTCGCATCTTCTCGATCGTGGTGCCGATCTGCGCGCAGTACAGCAATTGCTCGGCCATGCGGATATTTCCACAACGCAAATCTACACTCATGTTCTGGAAGAGCGACTGAAAAAGCTGGTGCAGCAGCATCACCCCCTGGCCCAGGCCGGACAACAAGCCAAGCCTTGAACAAATCCGTAAGCTAACGGCGGTCCAATAACCGATTTGCCAGCATCTACTGGCAATGATCAGTAATTAAAGCTAAAAGCTGGGAAATAGCGGCGCTATGCCCACCCCACCGGCGCCGCCGCCCCCTTGACACATTTGGTGCAGATGGCAAAAGTGCCGCCAAATCAAGCCTTAAACTCTCAAGATTCATCCCGTCAGGACCGCCCCATACATGCGCACTTATCTCGACTTCGAAAAACCGATTGCCGAGCTGGAAAGCAAAGTTAGTGAATTGCAGTCCATCGAGCAGGATGATGAAAGCTCCGTGTCCGTTGCTGAAGAGATCGCGACCTTGCAGGAAAAAGCCACCAAGGCGCTGGAAGATACCTATGGCAAACTCACGCCTTGGCAAAAAACACTTGTCGCCCGTCACCCCGAACGCCCCCATTGCATGGATTATATCGAGGCGCTGATTGAAGACTTTACGCCGCTGTCGGGTGATCGGTATTTTTCTGAAGATGCGGCCATTGTCGGCGGTCTTGGACGGTTTAACGACCGCGCCGTGGTGGTCATCGGTCAGGAAAAGGGCCGCGATACAGAAGCACGCTTAAAGCATAATTTCGGCATGGCCCGCCCGGAAGGCTATCGCAAAGCGGTGCGGCTGATGGAAATGGCAGAGAAATTTAACCTGCCGGTCATTACATTTATCGACACCGCCGGCGCTTATCCTGGTGTTGGCGCCGAAGAGCGCGGCCAATCGGAAGCTATTGCCCGTTCGACCGATTGTTGCCTGGCCGTTGGCGTGCCAATCATTTCGATCATCATCGGCGAGGGCGGTTCGGGCGGCGCCATCGCCATCGCCACCGCTAACAAAGTCCTGATGTTGCAGCATTCTATCTATTCGGTGATCTCGCCCGAAGGAGCCGCATCGATCATTTGGCGCGACGACAAATATCGCGAGGATGCGGCCACCGCGATGAAAATCACTGCCGCAGATTTACTCGAATTGGGAATAATCGATGTGATCGTTCCTGAACCGATGGGCGGCGCACACCGAGACCGCGACGCCACGACAAACGCAGCAAAAGAAGCGATTGAAACAGCCCTGGCCGAATTTGACGGTCAAAAACCTGAACAGATTCGCCAACAGCGGCATGATAAATTCCTCGCCATCGGCAGAACGTTATAGGAACAACCGCAAAATTACCTCCGCGCGGTCATGGCTGTGCCCCGATTCATGTGAATTATTCACCTCTGAGCTTGGCTGATCGCGCAAGATTGACCATCGAATCAGTTTGATTTTTGCTAGGCTTAACGTATTCTTAACGGCATCGGACAAATGATGGCTGCGACACGCAACGTCCAACGGGCCGCCAATCCATGCGTTAGCAAAAATTGGTGTGTTTGCGGCGGCTTCCAATCATGTTGGGGAACATGGCAAAATTGTTAACCCGTATTGGTCTGCTTATCGCGGTGGCTTTGCTGCTCGCGGGCTGCGGCGTTGAAACAATCCATCCGGCAAAACTACCCTTATCCAAGGACGCCATGAAGCTGCTTGGCAAAAAGGGCATGAGTTCAAAGGCGCCAATTTTCGTTCGGATCTTTAAAGAAGAATCTGAACTGGAAATCTGGAAACAGCGCCCCGACGGCTATTTCTATCATTTCAAAACTTACCCGATCTGTACCTGGTCCGGCGCCTTGGGTCCCAAATTCAAGCAAGGTGATCGCCAGGCGCCCGAAGGGTTCTATTCCATCAAGACCTATTTGATGAACCCCAATTCCAAATATCATCTGGCGTTTAATCTGGGCTATCCCAACGCCTATGATAAATCACGCGGCCGCACCGGTACCTTCTTAATGGTGCACGGCAAATGCAGCTCGGCGGGATGTTACGCCATGACGGACGCGTTGATCGAAGAAATCTATGCACTCGCCCGTGACGCTTTGGCTGGCGGCCAGAAGGCATTTCAGGTTCACGCCTTCCCGTTTCGTATGAGCGAAAAAAACATGCGCCGTCATACGGGCCATAAGGCGATGGCATTCTGGCGGACGTTGAAACCCGGCTATGATGACTTTGAGCTAACACGTATTCCGCCAAAGATAGACGTGTGCGAGCGGCGTTATCTGGTCAATGTAGATTTTAAAAACCGCCGCCGCCGTAAACTCAGCGCTAAAGCCGCTTGCCCGCGCTATCAACGCGCGGCGCTGGTTCCCTTCCTGCCCAGCCAGCAACGGGCGCAAAAGCTGGCTGATCAGCGCTTTATGGCTTTCGGCACAAAACGGCGTGCCTTCGTCAACAATACCTTGCAGCCCTATTCTCGTGCGCCAAATAGATGGGCCGCGCGCGCTGCCAATTCGTCTTCGGCTCCCACCTCTTACGGCTTGGGTTATTCGCAATAATCTGGCGCTTGCCTTCTGTTTTCTGGCCATAGAAGCATAACACTCCTTATGCCCTGCTTTCGCCATGGCAAGCGGCGCAATATCCCTCATGAGCACAAAATCAGAACTTCCAGAACCAAATTTTAAAACACGTCCACACCGCACCAGCAGCCGCGTCAATCGGCGCCGCTTTGCTGGCGGGGTTATCCTGACCGGCATCGCCATCGTGGTCCTGGCCCTAGCCTTCACCGGCGCGGCTCAACCCGACCCGAGCGATCTGGATGAAGAGGCCATAAACTCTGAACGCCTTGCCAGATGGGACACCCTGCAAGCCAAACAGCCCCTTTCCGGCACGCCCGATCTCAAAGATCTGACTGGCCGTCTTAAAACCGCCGGCGTTAAATTGGGCGCGCCATTGTTCATGCGTATTTTCAAACGCGAATTCGAGCTGGAGCTTTGGATGCGCAAAGGCAAGAGTTTTGTACTATTTGCCACCTATCCGATCTGCGGCTGGTCGGGGCATTTAGGGCCCAAAAAACAAGAGGGCGACGAGCAATCACCGGAGGGGTTTTATACGGTCGGCGCCGGCCAGCTCAATCCCAACAGCCGCTGGCACCGTTCATTCAATCTGGGCTTTCCCAATCTGTATGATCGCGCGCAGGGCCGCACCGGATCTTATCTCATGGTGCATGGCGGCTGCTCCTCGATCGGCTGTTATGCCATGACCAACCCGGTCATCGATGAAATCTGGCGCCTGGTCACCGCGTCCCTGGCAGCCGGCAAATCCCGCGCCCGCGCCGCGCCAACGAAAGCCGACCGCGCCCTCCATTTACGCTTTCCAGTGCATGTCTTTCCCTTTCGCATGAGCGCAAAAAACATGAAGAAATTCGCCGGCAGCAAATGGGACCCCTATTGGGCGGATTTAAAAACAGGCTATGATCTATTTGAAACC
>JAJRRE010000321.1 GCA_024279745.1 Alphaproteobacteria bacterium | reverse complement strand
TTTGTGCAGCCCGTCCATATATTTCCAGCCGCCGTCTTTGCCGAATATCTGCAACCAGGAGGAGACATCAAGAAAGCCTGTGCCCGATGAATTGGGATTAGGCATAATGACGTGGCCCTTATAAACCGGTTTCAACAGGTCTTTCCACGAAGCCGGTTTGGGAACGTTATTCTTCTTGCCTTCAACCGTGTTGTAACAAACAGCTGCAACCCAGGCATCCATGCCGGTCCAGGCCGGAGGATTAGCGCCATCGCGGAATTTTGGATCAAGTTTATCGAGGCCCTTGGGGGCATAGGGAAGCAACATGCCCTCGCCGCCCAACAGCATCAGCGACGTGCCGGCCAGGCCCCAGACGATATCTGCTTTGGGATTGTTTTTCTCGGCCAGTAATTTTGCCGTTACGATACCAGTGGAATCGCGCACCCATTTAATTTTAATATTGGGGTGATCCTTATTGAAAGTAGCGGCATATTTTTTCAGATCCTCAGCTTCCACCGCCGTGTACACGGTCAAGGTTTCGGCCATGACATTGGCCGTATAGGCAAACACGCCCACCGTGGCCCCCATCAGAGCCATCGTAAATTTCTTCATCTGTTCCTCCTCAGTTTCAGCTTAAATAGCAGATCTGCGCCGCTATTTGGCGTCAGTACTATTGTTTTTAGTCCTCAGTTTTTGAAGACAGGTTTTGTACCTGGCGGTATCCTATCGCGGATTGCAATCATGCACCAGTCTACACTTAGTTGAACTTGTCAGGAGCCCATCGACGGTCAGACAAGACCATCGCAAACCTGCTTTGCCTTCCCGACTTGGTGTCATTGCCTCGACCACGATTTTATAAACAGCCCTGTTTACCGTGTTTTTCTACTGCTCCTTCTAATATGCAGAACCCGGAGCGCTTCAAGCGCCGCGCGTCCACCTTTCCGATTTACGATTTACGATTTACCAAATTCATTCCCAAATCCGGCAGGTGCAACCTGATCCTTCAGCCGCTCTCCTTTTCGCAGCGCTGGCAAACCCGTTGTCTTAATTTGCCTATTGTTTGAATATCCCGCCAGGATCTTTTCGGCTCCCCGGCTCTTTGTTGCTCACTCCAAGCTGGATCAATCCACACAGATACATCGCTGCCGGGCAGAAGCTGCTTGCCCATTATGATGTCGGCGGCGCGCTCGGCCACCATGATTGTCGGCGCATTTAAGTTTCCATTGGTGATGGTTGGAAAAACCGAGGCGTCAACCACGCGCAGATTGGCAATGGCGCGCACATTGCAAGCCTCATCAAGAACAGCAAGCGGATCATCGGCAGCGCCCATCTTGCATGTGCACGAAGGGTGATAGCTGCTTTCAGCCTTGGCGCGCACCCACGCATCGATATCGGAATCATCACTAACCGCCAATGAGGGTTGTATTTCATCGCCCTTGAACTCATCCATCGCCGGCTGTCCGATGATCTCGCGCGTCAAGCGTATGGCCCGGCGCCAATCGGCGCGATCCTCTTCGTGCTCCAGATAGTTGAATAATATGCGCGGCGTATCTTCTGCTGCGCTTGAACGAATGGCCACTTGCCCCCGGCTCTTTGGTTTATTGGGACCCACATGCACTTGGAAACCATGACCGGGAAAAATGGCTTTGCCGTCATAGCTCATCGCCGCTGGCAAAAAATGATATTGCAGATCGGGCCATTTCAACCCTGGCCGTGAGCGAATAAACGCACAAGCCTCAAAATGATTGGTGGCGCCCAGACCGGATCTAAACAGCATCCATCTTGCACCAATCAAACCCTTTGAGATAAGACCTAGATGACCGTTTAACGTCACCGCCTGCACACAGCGATACTGTAAATAGACCTCTAAGTGGTCGGTTAAATTAGCGCCGACCCCGGCAAGGTCCTGCACGACATCGACACCGGCGCCCTGCAGCACTTTGCCTGGCCCAATGCCTGAACGCTGCAAGATGGTTGGCGACCCGATGGCACCTGCCGACAAAATAATTTCCCGCCTGGCTGTGACGCGAATCGGCGTGCGGGATCGGTCATACTCAACGCCGACCGCTCGTTTGCCGTCCAGAATAATTTTGCGAACCAATGCGTGGGTTACAATATTAAGATTAGGCCTTTTGGCGACCGGTTTAAAATAAGCATTAGCCGTTGAGCACCGCACACCGTTCTTGACGGTCATATGCATGGGGCCAAAGCCTTCTTGCTGGTGGCCATTATAATCTTTGGTCGCAGGGTAGCCGGCTTGCCTGCCGGCATCGATAAATGCGTGGTACAAGGGATTAAAGGTCATGCCGTTGCCGTTGCACACACCTAAGGGGCCATCGCCGCCGCGATAGTCGTCGGCGCCCTCGATCCAGGTTTCTGCGCGTTGGAAATAAGGCAGGCAATTGGCATAGCTCCACCCCGTGGCGCCGCGATCATGCCATTCGTTGAAATCACACGCATGGCCGCGCACATAAACCATGCCGTTAATCGATGACGATCCGCCAACCACTTTGCCGCGCGGACAATGTAAAGATCGGTTGTCCATATAAGGCTCGGGCTGGGATCGATAGCCCCAGTCGTACCGCGTGTCATTCATCGGAATGGAAAGTGCACTGGGCATTTGAATAAACAACGAGCGATCACTGCCGCCCGCCTCGATCAGCAAAACCGTGCAATTGGCGTCTTCGGTTAGGCGGTTGGCCAGAACACAGCCGGCAGACCCCGCACCGACAATAATATAGTCAAACGTTTCCAATCATCCTCCGTCGGCGATTCACAGATCGCAACTTGAAACTCGAAACTTTCAAGCCCTGGTGGCGCAGGAGCTGCAAATTCCCATTGAGTATTAATGAATTTGCATGATTGCGCAAGATTTTATTCGTTTGTGCTAGTTACCCCTCCCGCATCCGACGTAATATTTAAAGGCTGTTCAATAAGTTGATCGACACAACAATTATTGTTACGATTCTCGCCAAAGGCTACACTTAGCCAACTCAAAAGCTATATTTTGAAGGAATTCTCCAATGGCGCGCGTCAAAATGCAGGACATCAGGCGCCAGGAGTTGATCGATGCCACAGTGCAAACTCTCTACAAAAAGGGATTTGCTGAACTGACGGTCAATGAGATCTCAAAAGAAGCAGGGATCTCCGGCGGCAATATCCACTATTATTTCGGCGGCAAGGATGAACTGCTTGAAGCCACGATGCGCTCGTTCTTGACGACGTTGCGCGAAGTTTGTGTTGCCCGCCTGGCAAATGCTACATCCGCGCGCGAACGCCTGGATGCGGTTGTTTTAAGCAATTTCGATGCTGCGTTTTTTAAACCGCAAACCGTCGCCGCCTGGACACAGTTTTGGGCGCAAGCCCCCTACAGCGTAACCTTGCACCGGCTGCAAAAAATAAACAGCGCCCGCGTCCACAGCAATATATTGCAAGCTTTTCGGCAAATCGTGCCGGCCGGGCAAGCACATGATGCGACTAATATGGTGAAAATCGTCATGGACGGCATTTGGTTGCGCTGTGCCCAGGAGCCAAATTTCATGGATGCCGCGCAAGCCGGCGCTTTGGCCATCAAAGGTGTTGACGCTGCGATCAAACTTTATAGCAAAGAATAGCGCGGTGGTGAATAGTTCGGGCTAGTCAAGAATCCGCCCAAAAAACCAGCAGGCGACCTCCACCAATCCGCCCTTGACGATTTCACCGGTAACCACGTCCGGGGCGGCAATAATATCAAAACTTGCCTCATAACTTTCAACAGTCAACCAATGGAAGTCGCGCCCGGTACTCTCATTTTTTAGAATACGGTGCGCGCTCACAATGCCGGTCAGCAGCGCTCTTGAGGACACATCATCCAGCGAAATGGTGTTATTCTCTTCATCATCCCTCTCACCGCCATTGGCAACGCCAGCATCATTGTCATTATCGGCATCATTTGCAGCCGCGGGAAACAGGCCAACGGGAACGAAGGCCTTTGTCGCCAATTTGGGGCGGTCACTTTCTATCTTGTCATACGATTCGCGCGAGGCGTGGGCGCATAACTCATGCGCAAACCCCGACAGCCGCACATTGACGGAAAATGGCACTTCTCGCCTAGAATGCATGGCAAAATCGACAGCATCAAATACTAGTGGATAGGCCCCCCCGCCGCTGTCATCAGGC
>JAJRRE010000320.1 GCA_024279745.1 Alphaproteobacteria bacterium | reverse complement strand
TGTGTTTGAACCCAGCGGCCGCAGTGCCAAGTTCAAGCGCTTTCACCAGGCCTTGCGCGACTACGGCGCGACCAGAGCTTTGCCGGACCAGATGCGCGAATTAGCGAACTGGCAGTATGAGCCGCTTGACAGCAGCGCCGATATTGCGCGCCAGATAGAACGATTTTGGCAACGGCATAAGGAACGGCAGGGTTAAGTGAAGTAGCGCCGGCTATTGTCATTAGCCTCGCCGACAAAGCCATACACCAACACCCACGGCAAGCCGCCAGCTTATTGCGACTGCGCCGCATACCAGTCTTCGAATTGCTGTGAAATATTTTCCAGCGCCGTGAAGCCGTTATGCATCAAGGTAAACCCCATATCGTCATTGCCGGCAAGCAGCGCTGGAAATCCGCGCACGCCCAAGGCCCGTGCGGTTTCAAAGTCATGTTTGGTGGCGGTTGCCAGGTCGGGCAAACGAATGCCGCGGGCAAATCGTTCTTTATCAACGCCGAACTCGCCGGCCAGAGCGATCAATTCATCGGTGTTGGTGGTATCACGGCCATCAGCATAAAACGCCTTTGACAAGAAATGCATGAAATCGAGTGCCTTGTCTTCATGCATGTAACGCATGGTGACCACCGCGCGGCAAACGGGTTCGGTGTCATAGATAAACCCGTCGCGCTCAAAGAAATCATAGTTGAACGGTTTGCCCGAAGCGGTTGTGACATTGCCCCAGGCCTCGCGGATATAGGTTTTATCGCCCTCGCTCATTGGCTCGGTATTACCGGCGCGCAAGCCCCCCATCAGCGGCCAGACCTTCATGCGGCCTTCAAACTGTTTGGCTAGCGTGTTGATCGTTGGGCCGAAGCCGTAGCACCAGGAGCACATCGGATCGGCCACATAGACGATCTGGATATCGGTTTTTTCGGCGACGACAACGCCGTCTTTAGCTGGTTTTGAGGCTGTGCCATTCGTTGGAGCGCCGCCCGCAGGCATATCGTCGTCGTTCATTTCAAGGCTCCTTGTATGAGGCACGTAACGCGTGTTGGCGTGAAGCCATAGGGTTACCATTGGGTCAGCAGCGAAGAATGTGCATACCTAAACAGCAGTGCGACACCTGATCAATGCACCCGGGTATTTGGTCGCTTGGATCTTCATTGTCAATATTACATCTTGTCTGCACAGCTGGCCGGCACAGTTGTCGAAACACATTAATTATCGCGGGCGACAAGACTGGTTGAGCCGGGCGACAAGATTGGCTAGAAGGGGCTCATAATTCTCCGATCCATAATACAATTCAAGCAGCGCTGAACCGTCTGGCGCCCGCCCAAGAGGCACGAGTTCCAATGGCTAATCCACAATATGTCTACCACATGAGTGATCTGTCCAAAACCTATCCGGGCGGTAAACAAGTTTTGAAGAATATTTATTTGTCCTTTTTGCCGGGCGCCAAAATCGGCGTTGTTGGGCTGAATGGGGCAGGTAAATCGACGCTTTTGAAGATCATGGCCGGTGAAATCGAAGATTTTCAGGGCGAGGCCAGGGCAGCCAAGGGCATCAAGGTAGGATATCTGGCGCAGGAGCCGCAGCTCGACCCGGCGCTCGATGTAATGGGCAATGCCATGCTCGGGGTGACGCAGAAAAAGGCGCTGCTTGATCGCTACAATGAGCTGGCGATGAATTATTCCGACGAGACGGCCGATGAAATGGCTAAACTGCAAGATGAAATCGACGCGCAGAATTTGTGGGATCTGGAAGCCCAGGTCGAACAGGCGATGGATGCGCTGCGTTGTCCGCCGGGGACTGGCGCCGTTGAAAAATTATCGGGCGGTGAGAAACGCCGGGTGGCTTTGACCAAATTATTGCTGGCAAAACCCGACATTTTGCTGCTCGACGAGCCAACCAACCATCTCGATGCTGAATCCGTGGCCTGGCTGGAGCGTTATCTGGTCGATTATACCGGCTGCGTGATTATGGTGACCCATGATCGCTATTTCCTCAATAATATTACGTCCTGGACGCTGGAGCTCGATCGCGGGCAGGGCGTCCCCTATGAAGGCAATTATTCCAGCTGGCTGGAGCAAAAGGCCAAGCGTCTGGAAGTCGAGAAGGGCCAGGAGGACGCCAAACAGCGCGCCTTGAAACGCGAGCTTGACTGGATACGCTCCAGTCCCAAGGCGCGCCAGGCCAAATCCAAAGCGCGTATTCAGGCCTTTGAAAAATTGCAAGAAGAGGCGGGCAACCAACAGCTCAGCCGCACGCAAATCCATATTCCGGCGGCCCAGCGGCTGGGCGGTGTGGTGATCGAGGTAGACAATCTGAGCAAAGGCTTTGGCGACCAGCTGTTGGTCGATGATCTGAGTTTCAAACTGCCGCCGGGTGGTATTGTTGGTATTATTGGCCCCAATGGTGCTGGTAAAACGACGCTGTTTCGCATGATCACCGGTCAGGACAAGCCAGATAGCGGGACCATCCGCATCGGTGAGACGGTGGATCTGGGTTATGTCGACCAAAGCCGCGATGCGCTGGAGGCCAGCCATACGGTCTGGGAGGAAATCTCCGGCGGCACCGATATTATTGAACTGGGCGGCAAGAAGACCGTGCAAAGCCGCGCTTATGTTGGCTGGTTCAATTTCAAGGGCGGCGACCAGCAAAAGAAGGTCGGGCAGTTGTCGGGCGGGGAGCGCAACCGGGTGCATCTGGCCAAGATGCTGAAGCAGGGCGCCAATGTGCTGTTGCTCGATGAGCCGACCAATGATCTGGATACCGAAACCTTATCGTCGCTTGAGGCGGCGCTGGAAGACTTTGCCGGTTGCGCCGTGGTGATTTCCCATGATCGGTTCTTCCTTGATCGGTTGGCGACACATATTCTGGCCTTTGAAGGCGACAGTCATGTGGAATGGTTTGAGGGTAATTTCGCCGACTATGAAGAGGACAAGAAGCGCCGCTTGGGCGACGCCGCCGTTGAGCCGCACCGGATCAAGTTCAAGCGGTTTGATCGCTAGGGCCCAACCATAATGGTTAACGCCGCTTCCTGTTGTTTAATTGGCAATCTGAATTAAAAACAACGGACTGCGCGCTTTTGCAAAGTGACTGCCAGGATATATTATGATTATAAAAGATCAGATCATATAATGAATTGGCGAAGGTGGCAGGGCTGAACTTTGCCGATCAAGGAACACTAAGGAGCGTTGCGGCGCAAATGGAAGGCTTGTGCAAATTATTCCAGGTGGTTTTAATCCTGGCCGGGTGCATGGCCATTTGCTTCGGCCTGCTATCGATTATTGTAGCTGGATTATTCGCCCAGGGTCTGGTGCAAACCAATGCCATTTTGCCGTTGACGAGCAATCTGGTGCTGCTCATTGGCGGACTGATAGCCATGGTGAGTGCGAAAAAATTATCGATTTAGCCGCGCCGTCTGTGTGCCGTCGCCGCGTACCG
>JAJRRE010000319.1 GCA_024279745.1 Alphaproteobacteria bacterium | reverse complement strand
GCAGCGTAAATTCGGCCGGGCTTTGCAGGCGCGAGATGCGCTGACATTTTCCTTCAGTGCCGATTTTCAGGTCGAGAGCTATTTGCGCCATCAAGGCTCAACCTTTGTCGATCGCTTTGATCCCAACAGTTATCTTTATATTACGCGCGCCATGGATTACTTCGATCTGGCGGCAGGGCACGGTAACATATTGGCCAATGCGTTCACCGGAACTAAGACGCGATTTTGCGTCGCCTCATTCACATCCGATTGGCTGTATCCCACCTCGGGCAGCCGCGAAATTGTTCAGGCATTGAATGCGGTCGCCGCTAATGTCAGCTTTGTCGAGATTGAAAGCGATAAGGGACACGATGCCTTTTTGCTCGATGAACCTGAATTATTTGCAACAGTGCGCGGTTTTATCGATAGTGCGGCGCGCAAACTAGGATTGTTGGTATCGCGCCAAAAACCTTCTTAACCCGTCTTGTTTGCCAGATTGGTTGCCAGAAAAGAACGTCCCCAACCAACTGCTAATCATTGCCAACGAGCAATCGTATAAGGACCGAGGCCAGCCCATGAGCGTGCGCGACCCTGAACATCTGACATTGAGCGGCAGTCCACGTGTCGACCATTTGTTGATTGCAGATTTTGTCGAGCCGGGCAGCCGCGTGATTGATGTGGGCTGCGGCGACGGGGCGTTGCTTGCGTTGCTGGAAGAGACCAAGGGCGTCGACGGGCGCGGGATGGAAATCAGCCGCGAGCGTGTTAATGCATGTGTGGCGCGCGGATTGTCGGTAATCCAGGGCAATGCCGACCGCGACCTCAATGATTATCCCGACAAGGCCTTCGATTACGCTATTTTGTCGTTGACCATTCAGGCGACGCTCTATCCACGTTTGGTGTTGGAAAACCTTCTGCGGGTCGGCAAGCGCGCCATCGTCTCATTTCCCAATTTTGGTCATTGGAATGTGCGCGGCCGGCTATTGATCGGAGGACGGATGCCGGTGACGGAAAATCTCCCAGACCCGTGGTATGAAAGCCCGAATGCGCATCTGTGCACGATCAAGGACTTTGCCGATTTGTGCAAGGTTGTGGAGGCGAAAGTCGAACGCACGGTGGCCTTCAACGCAGCAGGCCAGCAATTGGGCACCTGGATTCCCTATACGGTCAACAATCTGCTTGGCGAAAAAGCGGTTTTTCTAATGTCCAAGACTTGAGATGGTGGGAGGCTAGGGGGAGGCGTGCGTAGGCGCATGAACAGCGCCAGAAATTAATGTAGAAGTTGCGTTGGCTGGGCACTAAGTGAGCCAAACTGACCGGCACGTAGATCAAGCTCAATTAACTCGCGAGCATTGTCCGATTTGGGAAGATAGTGAACGTGAACTTCGTTGGCGCCAAGCGTTGCGGCGCTGTGGCGAATTGCGGCCAGATTTTCTGAGCCTGTTTGGCACTGGGTGTGTCCGATCTGCAAGATCGACGTGCTGCCATCGCGGGCGCGGCGAACCAGCATATAGTTGGCCTGAGGCAGTTCGGGACACTCAATCAGGGTATATACTGTGTGCACGTAACGCTCCTTTGATGCTCCGGACCAAAATTCAAAATGCTCAACCAACTCGCTTTGTGTTGGGATGAACTGGGCTGGCTGAACAGCCTGCCTGCCGAGAGTGCGTTCACAAGATCCACGCATGGTCTTTGCCGATTGTCTGGCCACCGCCAGATTGTAAATTTGAGCACTCATGACATCACCCTATGATGCAGGCGTTACGCATTTTCATGTTTATGGTTTGTGATGGCAAACCCACACGTACAGAACTTGAAACTAACAAGAAGCCGTAATCAACACTTCCATGACGTGATTATTATTGCAGCAATCCAGCTAAAATGTGACCGCAAAATATTCATACTGTGATTTTGTCCGTGCGAGCCTAAACACTCAACCATATGAATATTCACATCTATTTTTATAAAGTTGGCGACGGTATGACAACCAGCGCCGGTTCCGCGACTTTGCGAGGCTGTAACAAAAAACCGTGCGCAATGCTATTTTGCTAAAGCGGCAGCACGGCAGCACGGCAGCGCGGATGCCCGACTGCATGACACCGGACCGCATGACTGCCCGGCAGCATGGCCGCATGACAGCGTCAGATCATGGTCTTGTGCTGCTCAATCAGGGCGCCGCACCGGCAAACAGGTCGCACTTGCCTATAAGCGGGCCGCACTTGCCCATCAAAAATGTGTTTAGCTGCAGCGTGAATAGCCGCAATCTCGGCAGATCCAGCAACCTTCCTTGCGCTCCAAGGCCTGGGCCTGGCAATGCGGGCATAGTTTTGGCCGTGCCGTCTGGCGATCCATTGTTACTGCCCCATCTACTGGTGGGCCGTCTACTGCCCGTTTTCCAGTCATGCGCTTTTGCGGCGTTCCTCTTTCGGCCGACAAACCATTTGTCGCCAGTCCTTCTGCTGCCGAACCACCATCCTCAGCGCGATCTTGGGCAGCATCTGCAGGGCCGCTCGATGAAGCGGAGTGCGGCGCCGCCTGCGCACTATTTTCAGACCCAGCACTACCAAGCGCTATTGCAGAACGCTCATCTTCATCGGCTCCACCGGGCCTTAAAAAACCGATACGCAGCATATGGGTTTCTATGATTTGGCCGATAGCGGCCAGCAGGCTTGGGACATAGCGCCCGCCCATCCATTGTCCACCTTGCGGATCGAAGATGGCCTTAAGCTCGTCCACGACAAAGCTGACGTCACCACCGCGGCGGAATATGGCGGAAATCATACGGGTCAGCGCCACGGTCCAGGCATAATGTTCAAGATTTTTCGAATTTATAAAAATCTCAAAGGGCCGCCGCCGTCCCGCCTGTTCAATATCGTTAAGGGTCACATAGATCGCGTGATCCGAACCAGGCCAACGCAGTTTATAGGTATACCCCTCCAGCACGACATCGCGCTCCAAAGGCTTGGCCATATAAACAATGCCGGACGATTGATCGGCAGTGTCTGCTGCCATGCCCCCATCGAATGATGTGCTGTCGTCGCTAGGCTTAGACGGCGCGGCAGCAGCGGCAGCAGCGGCGGCCGTGACTGGCGATGCCACCGGTTCACTCTGCACCCGATCTTGCGCAGCCGCTTCCAGCGCGCCGCCAGACAAAGAGGGCTCATCAGGTTTGTCCGCAGGCGCCGCGCTCAGGATTGATCCGGTTACGTCATTGGGGCGGAAAGTAGTGCACCCTTTCAGTCCCAGATCAAAAGCATCCATATAAATTTCCTTGAAGGCGTCAAAGCTGATGTCCTCAGGGCAATTAATGGTCTTTGAGATGGAGCTGTCGACATGGCACTGAATGGCGGCCTGCATGGCCAGATGAGCGTCTGGGCTCAGGTCTTTTGCCGTGATGAAGCTGTCGGGCAGTTCACGTTTCAGGCCTTGCTGCGCTCTAAACAGGCGGTAAGCATAGTCCTCAACGGTTTGCGAGGCGGCTGAGCCGTTAGCGTTCAAAATGCGCCGGCGATAGGACAAATCGAATACCGGCTCAATGCCGCTGGAGATATTTCCCGCCAGCAGGGAAATTGTACCGGTCGGCGCTATAGAGGTGAGCTGTCCGTTTCGAATACCATTTTTTGCGATGGCTTTGCGCAGATCCTTGTCCAGCACGGCGACATTTGGCGACGCGGTGAACGCCTCGCGTTCATAAAGCTCAAAGGCGCCTTTTTCTTTTGCCAGTTCGGTGCTGGCATAATAGGCGGCGCGCTGAATTTGCGCCATCCAGTCTTTCGCGCGCGCAACGGCTAGCTGCGTATCATAGCGCAGGCCGCACATAATCAAAGCATCTGCCAGCCCGGTCAGGCCGAGCCCGATGCGCCGCTTGGATTTTGCCTCTCGTGCCTGAGCTCGCAGGGGAAAGCGCGAGACGTCAATGATATTATCCAAAAAGCGGATCGAGAGGCCAACCAGCCGCTCCAGCCGGGCGCTGTTCAATGCCGCGCGTGCCTCAAACGGATTGTCGATCAGGCGGGTGAGATTGATCGAGCCAAGCAGGCAGGCGCCGTAAGGCGGCAAGGGTTGCTCGCCGCAAGGGTTGGTGGCGAAAATGGTTTCGCAATAGGACAGATTATTGCGTGCATTGATCCGGTCGATAAAGATGACACCCGGTTCGGCAAAATCATAGGTGGCCCGCATGATCCGCTGCCATAAATCGACCGCGGAAACGGTGCGATAGATTTTGCCGTCAAATATCAACTGCCAAGGTTCATCCTTGCGCACGGCTTCGATAAAGGCGTCTGTCACCAGCACGGATAAGTTGAAATTTCGCAACTTTTGCGTGTCGGCCTTGGCGCCAATGAAGTCTTCAATGTCCGGGTGATCGCAGCGCATTGTGCCCATCATGGCGCCGCGCCGCGCACCTGCCGACATGATGGTACGGCACATGGCGTCCCACACATCCATGAAACTCACCGGTCCTGAAGCGTCGGCACCGATCGAAGCAACGGCAGCGCCCTTGGGCCGCAGCGTTGAAAAATCCTGCCCAATGCCGCCGCCCTGCTGCATGGTCAATGCGGCTTTGCGCAGGCTTGCGAAAATGGCGCTTAAATCGTCCTCGATCTGGCCCATGACAAAGCAATTGAACAGGGTGACTTTGCGCCCGGTACCAGCACCGGCCAATATTCGGCCCGCCGGCAAAAAGGAAAAATCCGACAATATGTTGTAAAATTCAGCTTCCCACGGCGCGCGGTCTTTCTTGCGCCGTCCTTCCGGCTTGGCGGCCGCTTTGGCAACCCGGCGCCAGCTATCGTTAATGCTGTCATCATGGCTTTGATCACGGCCG
>JAJRRE010000318.1 GCA_024279745.1 Alphaproteobacteria bacterium | reverse complement strand
GCGGTTGGCACGCCCGCCTCATGTTCTTTCAACATCGCTACAATCTGGCTGTCCGATAACTTGGCTTTACGCATCCGTCGTCTCCTTCAATGGCGGGACGGACTCTACTATAAATTGGAGGAGTTTTCGGGTCTCAGGTCATGCGCAATCCGCAACTGCGCCGATCAGACCAGTAACGTTGAATATTTGCAAACAGTTTCCGCGCGGCGAAGGGTTTGGTAGCGCTCACAGATTGTTGTGAGTGAAGATTTCTTCACGTATCATCGGTGTAAGCATAAAGATGATCTTGGCTCCCGAACGCTGGGGCGGTACGGTTTTTTTGGTGGCGATCAACGTTATCTTTGATCAGACGGTGTCAAAAAATATTGAAACTGCTGAAATTTGGCCAGATTCAAATATCGGACAGCTCGCCGTGACCCAATCCAATTTTGGCGGGGCGAGACGGTGCTTGATCAATACACCTGTTTGATCTGTGGTGGATCAGGATTAAATTTTTTGAGCAATTGCCAAGCCATCGCCGAGCGGCAGGATTGATAAATGAATGCGCTCATCCTTCGCCAGGATATCATTCATCTGGCGTATGGCGCGCGTTGAGCCGCGGTTGTTGTCTGGGTCGATTACAGCGCCCTCCCAGAATATGTTGTCGATTAGGATCGTGCCGCCGGGGCGCACCAATTGCAGACATTGCTCATAATAGGTGGGATAGCCGGGCTTGTCCGCATCGATAAAGGCCATGTCGAAGGAGCCAGTGTCACCGGCACTTATCATGGCGTCCATGGTCTCGCGCGCATCACCAAGGCGCAGATCGATCTTATCGTCCACTCCGGCCTCGCGCCAATAGGTTGCGCCAATTTCTGGAAATTGCGGCGCCAGTTCACAGGTAACGATCTTGCCTTTGTCTGGCAACGCCAACGCAATCCACAAGCTGCCATAGCCGATGAATGTTCCCACTTCCAAGAAACGAGTGACCCCGGCAATGCGCGCCAGCAGGGCCATGAACTGGCCTTGCTCAGGCGAGATCTGCCAGCTGGCTTCCTCGCGCTCTATGACCTCGCGCCGCAACCGGGCCAGGACATCGGGCTCGCGAACTGAATGCGCCAGCATGTAGTCATAGAGCGTGTCGCTCATCTGCAATCGTTTGACAGTCATTGGTTTTGCTCATGAAACTAGTTGGTCATGTTTAACTTAGCGCGGTGCATAAAATCCTCACGCCATAAATTGTACTACCTATCGCGCTCGAAAAGCTACCCCATGTTGTAAAGCCTAGACCTCTCACACGCTATAACTAACGGCTACGGCCGGGCGCGGTGTCTCATGCGCGCCGCAATCTATTCAAATGGCGCGCGTGAGGCCATACTTTGGTGCGGCCTAATAGCGGCGTATGAGACCGACCAATTTGCCCTGAACTTCGACTTGATCGGGCCCGTAAATTCGGTTTTCATAAGCTGGATTGGCCGCTTCCAATTCAATCTTGCCATCTTTTTTGCGCATCCGCTTCAATGTGGCTTCTTCTTTTTCCACCAGAGCGACGATGATGTCACCATTATTGGCTGTGTTGGCGCGCTGGATAATAACGGTGTCGCCGTCGTGAATGCCGGCCTCAATCATGGAATCGCCAGAGACTTCAAGGGCATAATGCTCGCCGCGTCCCAGCATGTCGGGCGGGCAATCGATATTGTTGTCAGGCGTGGATATGGCGCTGATCGGTACGCCCGCCGCGATGCGGCCCATGAGGGGAATGGTTGTGGCACTTGTTTCGGGTTGCATGGGTGCCGCCGATTGAACAGGAGCCCTCTTGGGCCCGCTACCTTCGATGACAGACGGCGTAAACCCCGCAGCCTTGCTTGAGCTGTCAAGCGCCACATCGGGCAATTTGATGACTTCAAGCGCGCGGGCGCGGTGGGGCAGGCGCCGTATAAATCCGCGCTCTTCCAGTGCGGTGATCAGGCGATGAATGCCCGATTTCGAGCGCAAATCAAGAGCGGTCTTCATTTCATCGAAAGACGGGGGAACGCCGGTATCTTGGATACGACCATGGATGAACATCAGAAGTTCTTTTTGTTTCGTCGTCAGCATGTGACCTCCTGGGGCCATTGGCCAAGAAAAAACTCGGCCGGGTTTGGCAGATAACGGCTTGGACTTGGACACCTACCTTTGCACAAGACAGCCTTTGAACAAGGCAATCTTCAAACAAGGCAGTTTTCGAACAAAGGCTGTCGTATGATCAAGCCGGGCAGGGCAGCATTGCCGTTGCCGATTACGCATAATTCTTTGCAGGCCATATAATCGTTTATGTCCGCTCGAATGGCCGTACAAATCAAGAACAACTATAAATGTTCTTTTGTTGTTCCGCAAGGGGTAGATGCAGAACAAATGCTTAATTTATGGATGATAAAGGTTTGACTGGATAAAGTGGGGAGTATGGGGGCTACAGATCAAAGTCGAGAATGTCGACGACTGAACCTGCGGGCTGGTCCGGGGCGTGCGGCGACTGCACGATCAGACAATCTGATTTTGTGAATGAACTAAGAAGGGAGCTGTCTTGCGATGGCAGGGGCGTGATACGGGCCATACCGTCCGGGTCGAAGGTTTGAATGGCACGAATATAGTGCTGGCGCGGGCCATTAGCGGCAAGTGGTGAGGCCAGAACGGCGCGGCGCGGGCGTTGGTCTTGTGGCGGCAGACCTAGCAGTGAACGGATCAGTGGCACTAGGAAAATACGCGCGCCGATCAATGACGAGATCGGATTGCCGGGCAGGCCGATTACGCGTCCGTCACCGTACCTGCCGAACATGATTGGTTTGCCGGGGCGCATGGCGATCTTCCAGAATGACAGATCGACACCGCGTGCTTGCAATACCGGCCCCACCAGATCGTGGTCGCCAACCGAAGCGCCGCCGATGGTAACAAGGATATCGGCGCCCTGTGCTTGCTCCATATGATCATTCAAACTGGCCTTTGTATCGCGCGCAATGCCCAGATAAGTCGCATGTCCTCCTGCCGCCTGGACCAGTGCTGCGATCCCCAGATGATTGGAAGAGATGATTTGGCCGGGGCCGGGTGCCCTTCCTGGAGGGACCAGTTCGTCGCCGGTGGATAGGATTGCAACCTCGGGGCGTTGGCGTAATTCGACAGTTCCATGTCCCATGGCCGCCGCCAGGGCCAGTTCG
>JAJRRE010000317.1 GCA_024279745.1 Alphaproteobacteria bacterium | reverse complement strand
TTTGTCCCAGTTGTCAGCGAGGTGCCGGAACAGCCGCCCAGGGCCAGCATGACAATAAACGCAACCAAAAATTTACTTGTGCGCATGAGCTGTATTCCTTGCTGGGGATTTGCCTGGAGACTTGACAAGAAAACTTGGCCGGTGATTTCACGTTTGCCGAAACCTTACTTGCCGAAACCTTGTCTGCCAAAACCTTAGTCTGCCAAAACCCTGCTTGGCGAAGACGTCAGGACTTTTGCACTGTTCCTGGCCCTATGGCGTCCGTCAACATAGGTTAGGTGTTTGGTTAGCTGGATGTTCGGCCCGAAGTATGTTCGATTTGTAGCATGGGAAATGCGAAATAACCCAGGTGGCAATTGCATTTATCGCCACCTGGAACTCGTAAGCAACAGTTTCAAACGTGGCTTCAAAGCCTTAACGTTCGGAACACTTATTATTTCTGCGCCGATTGAATAGCTTTTTCAAAGCCATTGAAGGAGCCGTTGTCGAGCCGCTTGCCGTTAATAAAGAAATGCGGAGTTGAATTCACGCCAAATTGATTGCTCGCTTTGGCTCGTTGTTTCGATAATTTTCTCAGCAAGCCTTGGTTTTTCAAGCAACTATCAAAAGTCTTTTGGGTAAAACCGGCCTGTTTGGCGATCTTAAACAATGGCGGAATTGGATTGGAGCGAACGAAAGCCCAGCTCTCCTGTTTTTTCATCAGAACATCAATCAGCTTTTTCGATTTATCAGGAGACGAAGCGCAGCGCGCCAGCATGGAAGCGCCAGCTGCCAGATTATCCAGCGGGAATTCGCGGTAAATCAGTTTGACCTTCCCCGTTTCAATATATTTCTTTTTCAGCTTCGGGAACACTTCATTGTGGAAGCGCGCGCAGTGCGGGCAAGTCATTGAAGCATATTCAACAATAGTAACTTTGGCATTTGGGTCGCCGTAGACCAGATCAGGCAAATCGCTGCGTTTCATCAGATCAGCAACGGGAACGGTCGCTTTGGCGCCCTGCGCCAGTGAAGCTGTTGGGTTTGCCGCGGTAAGGACAAATCCGCCAATGACTAGGGCCGCTTTGGCTGCGACTTTCATTGCGCTAGTAATTATGTTGCTCACACGTCTCTCCTTGGATATTGGTGGGCGGCCGTCGATCAACGGTGTTTAAAGTTATGGCTTGAAGTTGCTGATCAAGCGGTTGAGTTTCATTGGTTGTTACCATGTGTTGGCAACCAGAGTAAGGCAAATAAGGCACGGGCGGCGCGGCTATGACGACGATTTGATCGTATATCCCCGTGCCAAATTGTCCCTGATTAGCGCTTTTTTGCGGTCTGCCGCCGCCGCTCGATACCCGCCGCCATCAGCCCCAGGGCTTCACGCAGTTCTTCGTTTTCCACTTCATTCAGTTCAATCGGCGGTTCAGCCAATGGCTCCAATTTTTGATACCCATGCGCATCGTCGGCAATCGGATTTTTAAGCGGAGCCTGCAGAACACGCATTTCGCTAATAGCCCGATAGCCGAAATAAGCGTTGATGCGCTCCAGGATCTGCGCGCCCTTATACTGGATTTCCACGGCGCGCGGGCCGTCAACGCGCAGAACCAATGTCGCTCCGGGGCGCCCCTTTTTGTTGCCGGCCACATCCTGATCGGCCTCATCGCCGTAAATCTCCACGGCCCTTGGCCATTTCAACTTTTCGGGAAACGTATAAGCGGCCAGATCCGGGCCAACGATAGTTGACCAATCGGTCAGCAATGATGCAGCGGAAAAACCATATTTTTCAAAGGCTTTCTTGGTCAGGTCAGGAACAAAGCGGGCGATTGGCGTGGCTTTTCTATAGACTTTTTTGACAGGCTTGGGCCGCTTGCCAGCCTTGCCAAGCTTAGCCTGTTTGGCCCGTTTGGTGACGGCAGGTGCGTTATTGGCTTTAGTTTTAGTTTTTGTCTTCGGTTTGGCTGGTTTGTTCAGTTTTTCTTTTGCTGCCATTGGCGCGGCCGGTTTGGCCCGTTGCCGACTAGCAGCAGCGCCAGTTTTGCCGGCCATTGGGGGACCAAGGGGCAATTGCGGGGGCTGGTTGGGGGCCTTGGTCATGCGGGGGGCCTTGGTGATGGGGTTACGAGGCGAAGACGTTGCGCCTTAATGTGGGCGATGGGTCTCGATACAGCCTGAGTTTAGCGCGTCGTTCTGAGTTTGTCGTTGTGGAACATTGCCCTTTAGCGACTGAATGATCGGTGAATGAACAGGTTAGGATAACCTCCA
Source organism: Alphaproteobacteria bacterium (assembly GCA_024279745.1). Classification (GTDB taxonomy): domain Bacteria; phylum Pseudomonadota; class Alphaproteobacteria; order Rhizobiales; family Hyphomicrobiaceae; genus JAJRRE01. The sequence goes on along the minus strand of JAJRRE010000317.1, from coordinate 296 downwards.
TTAACGATTCGGGCGACTCAGCCCATAGTCGGCTATAGCAAAGCCCAGGAACTTGAATCTAGCAAAAGTTTTTGCTGCGAAATGCCGGATAGTTTCAACTGCGAAATGGAAGTGATCGTGAGCACGCAACTGGCTGAACAATTGGAACTTGATCCGCGCCTTTTCGGGGCCGAAGCCCTGTTGGCCTGGTATGATCGGGATCGGCGCGAGTTGCCGTGGCGGGTTAATCCTGGGCTCAAGGCCGACCCGTATCGGGTGTGGTTGTCGGAAGTCATGCTGCAGCAGACCGTCGTCAA
>JAJRRE010000316.1 GCA_024279745.1 Alphaproteobacteria bacterium | reverse complement strand
TGCGCTGCTGCAGCACTCGGCAGATAAAGGCTCAGCAAAACAATGAGTAAACGTATGATCATGGGCGGCAAGATCACCCATATCATTGCACAATTCAAGCCTGCGATGGTCCTAACAGATTATACAAGGACCATTCTTGTGCCCAGCGCCGCGCGAGCTAACACTATTTTGAACCAAATGTCTTGCAAATGGCTCACAAGCGGATGTCAAACGCGTCACCCGAAAAATATCAACGCGATGCCTATCAAGACGCCCGCACCAATCGTGGTGGCGGTGGCGGCACGAGCAGCGGCGTAAGCGCGAATGTACTCATCAACTTTATCGTCGCCGATCTGGCCGTGCGTAACCACATGGATCACCGTATCGCCCTCGACTTCCGTGTCGTCCTTAACGAATTTCGCAAGACCGGGCACAAAAAAAGAGCACAGGAAAAAGAACGCAATATTATACAAGATTGCCGCTGCACCAAATGCTGCCACGCCCCAAACCCAATCCAGCCCCGGCCCTGCCGGTGTTGATATCCAATAGAGGGCGAGCGCGAACCCGGCGGCGGCGATCGCAATTGAACCCCACCATAGCTTTGCCAATTTCTCGCCGTTCTGTAACATAGTGGTCTCCTGAAAGTATTTGGAATTAGAATACGTCATAGGCCGCGCTGATGTGCGATCACTCCGACTGTTCAATCGTGCGCGCAAGTCGCATTCGCCCGCGCAAGTCGCGCTTCAGCACTTTGCCATAATTATTCTTCGGCAATTCATCAATTACAAAATACGCTCTGGGCCTTTTGAACCGGGCTATATTTTCCCGGCAAAGCTGATCGAGAGCGGGCTCGTCCAAAGTCGCATTGGCGGCCAAAACAATGAAGGCCACAACTTCTTCCCCCCATTCAGCATGGGGCCGGCCGACTACCGCAACCTGGGCCACACCTTGATGGGCCGCCAACACTTCTTCCACCTCGCGCGGATAGATATTGCTGCCGCCCGAGATCACCACGTCATTGGCCCGGTCGCTAAGCGTCAAGAAGCCGTCCTCGTCGAGAGCGCCGATGTCGCCCGTATGCAACCAGCCACCGCGCAACGTTTCGGCACTGGCGTTTTCATTGCGCCAGTAACCGGCCATGACGGCTGCGCCTTTGGTGATAACTTCGCCGGTTTCACCTGGCGGCACGACTTCATCTTGCGCGTTCACGACCGCCACACTCATAGCTGATTGCGCGCAGCCCACTGAGCCAAGCCGCTCACGCCAGCGTGGATGAGCACGGTCCGCCACAGCCACGCGCGATAACGAGGTGATGGTCATGGGGCTTTCGCCAAGCCCATAGATCTGGACGAACCGCGGGCCCATGACATCGACGGCATCAATGATATCGGCGACATACATCGGCGCCCCACCATAGACAATGGTTTTGATCCCGGCGCCACAGTTTCCAGCACGACTGAGCCTTCGCCGCTTCGCTGCATCAACCAACCGGCGTACCATTGTCGGGGCAGCAAACATGGACACGCAATCGGCTTGCCCCGGCGTTGCCAGATGCGGCGCCAGATCGAGAATTTCATTGACATCAAAACGGCGCGAAGCCGGGATCACGTGGCGCGCGCCCTGCCGTACATGGATGAAATTATACATGCCCGCCCCATGCGACAACGGCGCGGCATAAAGCGCCGCATCGCGCGCACCAACGTCATCGACATCAAGCGGGTAACAAAGCGACATTGCAATAATGTTGCCATTGGTCAGCATCACGCCTTTGGGCTTGCCCGTCGTACCGGAGGTATAAAACAACCAGATCAGATCGTCGTCGTCGCGTGGCAGCGGACGCGGCATGGGAGCACAGCGGCGCATTGCGTCAAAGCCCGGCTCATCCACCGAGCATAGGCTCAAATTTGGTGGAAGCTCGTCGCCCGCCCCCGCCCGCAAGGCTGCTTCACTGGCCGTTGAGACAAACGCCAAAGCAACCTGCGCATTGTCCAAAATCCAGATCGCTTCCTTGCCATGCAATTTGGCATTGATCGGAACTGCCACGGCACCCGCCCAGAATATACCGTAGAGCACTTCAAGATATTGCGTGCGGTTTTCCATGAATACACCGACGCAATCCCCCGGCTTAATGCCATGGCGCGCACGCAATGCCCCGGCAATGGCCCCGGCGCTGCGGGCAAAATCGCGGTAATCGGCCTTAAGTTGATCGCCCTCCAATAGGGCCGGCGCATCGGGTGTTGCCTTGGCCGTGCGCCAAAGCCAGTCGGCAATATTCATGAGACAACCACCCTCCTGCGCCTTGATATTATGACTGCCCACCCGGTTTCGATCACTACGCCGGCCCGTCGCATCCCCCGGATCAGGCGCGCAACGTCTCCAGGACCGAAACATAATTGGCCACAGCCGAGCCGCCCATGTTGAACACCGCGCCCAGCTCAGCCCCCGCCTTCTGCATATCGCCTGCCTGCCCGGTTAATTGCAAAAACGCCAGGGCGTGCATGGAGACACCGCTGGCCCCAACCGGATGGCCTTTAGCCTTCAAGCCGCCCGACAGATTAATGGGCAGTTTGCCATCGCGCATCACCACGCCCTCATCGAGCACGCGCCGTCCCTTGCCCGGCTGCGCCAATCCCATAGCCTCATAGATCAGCAATTCGGCAATGGTGAAACAATCATGCACTTCGGCAAAATCGAGATCAGTAACGGTGATACCGGCACGTTCATAGGCCTCCTCAAAGGCGCGCTTTGCCCCGGTAAATTCAAGCGGGTCACGTTTCGCGACGGGCAGAAAATCCGACACATGAGACGTCGCCCTGAACGCGGCGGCCTTGTCGAATGATGGCGCGACATCGGGCGCAGCAATAACAATGGCGGCAGCACCGTCTGAGATCAACGAGCAATCGGTAACGCGCAGGGGCGCCGCTACAATCGGGTTTTTGTCGGACACAGTGTTGCAAAACTCAAAACCAATATCTTTTTTCAGATGCGCCCAGGGATTGGCCATGGCATTGGAATGGTTTTTTGCAGCAATCATTGCCAGCGCATCAGATTGTTCGCCGTACCGATCGAAATAGCTTTGTGCAAATTGTGCAAACAGCCCGGGGAAACTTTTGCCTGCTTCTTCCTCGTCATGTTGATAGCCCGCCGCCCCCAACGCCTTGGTCACACCGGCGGTATCCAGATCAGTCATTTTTTCAACACCGACGACAAGCGCTATATTCGCGTGTCCCGCGGCAATGCTATCGAGCGCCGCATACACCGCCGCAGATCCTGACGCACAAGCATTTTCGCAGCGCGTAGCCGGTGTAAACCGCAAATCATCATGGACCTGCAACACCAGCGACGAGGCAAAGCCATCGGGCGACATGCCGGCGTTAAAATGGCCTAGAAAAATCGCATCGACATCGCGCGCGGCAACGCCCGATGTCTCCAGCGCCTGGGAGGCGGCATCGACAATCAGATCTTCCAGGCTGCGGCCGGTGAATTTGCCAAAGGGCGTATGCCCCCAACCAACAATCGCGCTGTTCACTCCAGCCATGACACTCTCCGCTCAATTACCAATACCAACGATTTGTTCGCGCACAAACCGTCCAGTTTTTCCAACCGCCGGAACCGCAGTTATCTCATTGCGTCCAGCTTAACAACTGCGACAAGCCTACACCGGCGGGATAGCCATCGTCACTCACCAATTGGGCTAGCCTACAGCCTCGCTACCGTGCACGGGTTTTTCCCCTCACGTGCCGAAATCGCCTTCGCTGCGTGCCAGATCGAGAAATGCGCTGACAGCGGGATCGCGCGCTTGGCTCACCAGGCAAACCACACATTCGACAACGCCCAGCTTGCGCCCGCTTATCGCCAGTTTATGCAAGCGCCGATCATGACCAAATTCACTTTCAGACACAACGCCAACCCCAAGACCCGCGGCGACGGCTTCTTTCACAGCTTCGCGACTGCCTATTTCAATGACCTGGCGCGGCTTGATATGCCCCGCCGCCAATGCCGCCTCGACCACCGCGCGTGTTTTCGAGCCCGGCTCACGCAGCACCAGCGTCTGCGTCCCCAGTTCCGCCAGACGGACGGAGCGGCGCTGCGACCAGCCATGCCCGCGATCAACAAACACCACCAGATTGTCATCGCGAAAGGGCACGATCTTCAGCCGCGCATCGGGTTTCACTTTCGGTATAATGGCAGTGTCGATTTGCTTCGACAAAAGCGCGCTCATGACTTCTTGGGAATTGCCGAGCATGACGGAGC
>JAJRRE010000315.1 GCA_024279745.1 Alphaproteobacteria bacterium | reverse complement strand
GTTCTGCTTTGGCGCACAAGCCAATTGCCGCGCCAGCAACCTCCCTGAAACAGACCAAATTACTTAACCTATTCAGCCCTCAAGGCCCTTATCAGGGTTTAATCTTATAAATTCATCATTCGTTAATATATTATATTAATAATTAGTAATAACCAAAGGCAACCCTGTTTAGCGTGCGCATTATCGGATATTTATGACAACCGGCTGTGTTCGGACAAATTAAACTTGTCATTACCGATGAAGCAATTCAGATTCGGCTACAATAACTTAAACCATCAAGGTAGATTAAGTGGCATTGCTAATCGATATATGTTCTGATCTATATTCAAGCATATTCAGCTATTGGTATATCTGGGTCTACGCCACCGGCATGTTCGCATTCTACTATTACCGCCGCTACAATGATCAACAACTTTCAAAAACAGATAAAGCCAACCTGCTGCGAAAAAATGCAGCTGGATTCCCGCCCCCAAAATCCGGCGCTTCAACCGCGCACAATTTTCATGCTGGTGCATTAACTCAAAGCGCGTCAGAAGCTTATAGTGAAACCGATGCCGGGTTTGACTTTGGCGGGCAACCGTGTGCCAGCGCCGCTCATTGGCAGCGACTTTCCGACATCGTGGATGCCGCCACAACGCGTAATGATATGATCGAGCGGCTGCAGAGCAAAACCAGCGACCATCTAAGCGCGGCAGAGTACCGGTTCAATACGCTGCTGCAAGAGATTGGCGACGTGATGCCGCTACCAATCCAACCTTCAAAACCCGGCCCCCGCCTGCACCCAATTGCTAAAGCACAAAACATAGATCTTGCCGAAGCACTTGCTGCTTAAAAGCTGAGCGTTGCCAATGGAAGTATTTGAGCTTCCAGCTAGAGCTGTGAATTAGAGTCTGAAATCAGAGCTTAAGAGCAAACCATTGTCATGAAATTGTTTCCCTCAAAGCCGAACATTCGCCGGAGAAGCAAAATCAATTCAGCCACTCACCGATTAGCATTTGCGGATTGAGCGACCCGTTCATCAATGCCAATGTTATTGTAAGAGTGAAGAGTGAGAGCAGCGACGAAACGGCAATCGCCGCCGACGTCGAGCCCACGGCCCGATCATAACGCGCTGCGAACAAATAGGCGTTGGCGCCGACCGGCAGTGCAGAAAATAAAATGACGCTTTTGGCCCAGATCGGCGGCAGATCGATGATGGCCGTAACAATGAACCAGGCCACCAGTGGATAAAACAGCAATTTCAGCGTGCAAATCACAATGAGGGTCGAGGTTCGCCCGCTCAGGCGAAATGCCGCCAGCGTCATACCCAACGCAAACAAAGCTGTCGGCACCGCCGCCTGCCCAAGCAGGTTCAATAATCGGGTACTCACCGGGTCCAATTTCAAACCGACCAGATAGCCCAGCGCGCCAACCGCCAGCGACATTATAATGGGGTTACGAATAAGATCCCAGACGACACCCCCTAAGGAATGCAGGATCGAACCACCGGCATCGCGACTGGTGATTTCTTGCTGCAACGTCGCAATGATCCACAGCAAGGGTGCGTGAGCCGCCACCATCAGCGCCATTGGCGTTGCCGCATCGGGGCCTAATGCTACCAGACCTATCGGTATGCCCAGCATTACCGTATTACCGAATGTCGAGCCCATGGCAATCGCCGGCGCATCGCTCATCGGCCGCCGCAGGATCAATGGCACGATCACGCTCGCCGCGATCCATGTCACAAGCATAGCCGATAAAAATGCAGCCCATAGCAAGAACGGGGATGCGTGTGCCGGCTCGATCCCCAGCATGGCACGAAACAACAATGCCGGCATGGCCACCTTAAAACCAAACTCCGCTAGAACCTTGGACGCATTATCCGGCAGATAACGAAATTTTGCCGCTAAGAATCCCAATAGAATAAGCGCGAAGACCGGGGTTAAAATTGAAAGAATGACACCCATTCATAAAGGCTCCGACAAATAACTGGAGGGACAAAACTGTTAACTGGCGGGACAAAACTTTTATGCGCTGTCGGGCAACCAGCACCCTGGCTTTAGCGTGACGTCATGGCCTCATATCCTCAAGGTCTCGTGTCCCCAAAGTCTCAAGTTCTCAAGGCCTCAAGCGCTCATATCCTCAAGCGCTCAAGTTCGCATCGCCGTTGCCTCGACCAGTTCAGTAATCTCGCTCATGATATCGTTAAGCTGAAAGTCTTTGGGCGTATAAACCGCCGCCACACCATAGTCTTTGAGCACGCGGCCATCGGAGGCGGGAATAATCCCCCCAACAATAAGCGGTATCTCACCAAGCCCCTGCGCCCGCATTTCGTCGAGCACTTCGCGCACCAAAGGTACGTGCGAGCCCGACAGGATCGACAAGCCAATTACATGCACATCTTCTTCAACCGCCGCCCGCACGATCTGCTTTGGCGTCAACCGAATACCTTCATAAACCACGTCCATACCGCTGTCGCGCGCCCGAACAGCGATTTGCTCGGCGCCATTGGAATGACCATCAAGACCAGGCTTCCCAACAAGGAATTTGACGCGCCGGCCCAGCCGCTCCGATAAATCTTCTACACGCGCACGCACCTCGTCAAGATCTCCATGGGTGCCCACTGAGCGTGCTGCCGCCACCCCCGTTGGCGCCCGATATTCGCCAAATATACCGCGCAGCACAGACGCCCATTCGCCGGTGGTGACGCCGGCTTTGGCACAGGCAATTGACGGCTCCATGATATTGCCGCCTTCTTTCGCAGCCTGCTCAAGATCCGCTAGCGCATCTGTCAACGCTCCATCGTCGCGCGCAGCTCGCCAAGCCTGAAGCTGCGCGATCTGCTCGGCTTCAACCGTTTCATCAAGTGCCAATATCGCAGTCTCGCCGCCAGATGACAGAGGTGAAGGCTCGCTGTCGCGCCATTTATTGACGCCAACCACGGTCTGTTCGCCGCTTTCGATTGCCGCCAGACGCACCGCATTACTTTCCACCAATCGGCGCTTCATATAATCGATCGAGGCAACCGCACCGCCTTTTTCGCGGATTATCTCCAACTCAGCCATTGCCTGCTTCTTCAACAGATCCACTTTGGCTTCGATCTCGACCGAGCCATCAAATATATCGTCATAATCGAGGATATCGGTTTCATGCGCGACAATCTGCTGTAATCGCAGCGACCATTGCTGATCCCAGGGGCGCGGCAACCCCAGCGCTTCATTCCAGGCCGGCAATTGCACCGCCCGGGCGCGCGCCTTTTTCGACAAGGTGACGGCCAGCATTTCCAGCAAAATTCGATAGACATTGTTTTCTGGCTGCTGCTCCGTCAGCCCCAATGAGTTGACCTGCACACCATAGCGGAACCGACGCAGTTTGGGATCTTCGACGCCGTAGCGCGTGCGGCAGATCTCATCCCATAATTCAGTGAAAGCGCGCATTTTGCACATTTCGGTAATAAACCGCAGACCCGCATTGACGAAGAACGACAAGCGTCCAACAACTGCAGGAAACGCATCATCGGGCACTTTTCCTGACGCCTTCACACCATCGAGCACCGCTTCGGCGATGGCCAATGCGTATGCCAGCTCCTGCACTGGCGTCGCCCCCGCTTCCTGCAAATGATAGGAGCATACATTCGTCGGGTTCCATTTTGGCATTTCAGCCAGGGAAAAAACGATTGTATCGGTGATCAGCCGCAAGGAGGGCTCGGGCGGAAAGACATAGGTGCCGCGCGACAGATATTCCTTGATAATATCGTTCTGGATTGTCCCGGTCAGATCGGCTCGCGCCACACCGCGCTCGTCGGCAACGGCGATATAAAGCGCTAACAACCACGCCGCCGTGGCGTTGATGGTCATGGACGTATTCATTTGCCCTAACGGAATGTCATCAAGCAGCGCACGCATATCGCCGATATGGCTGACGGGCACGCCGACCTTGCCCACTTCGCCGCGCGCCAATACATGATCGCAATCATAGCCCGTCTGGGTCGGCAGATCGAAGGCTATCGACAAACCTGTTTGCCCCTTGGCCAGATTTGCCCGATAGAGCGCATTGGATTTAGCGGCTGTGGAATGCCCCGAATAAGTGCGAATGATCCAGGGCCGATCACGCGGGCGCGGTTTGCTCACAGCTCCCGCCCCGCTGTTGCTGTTGCTGTTGCTGGGCTTATTCTGCCCGCTTTGTGTCCCGCTGTGCTCCGTCTTGCCCATGTTGTCATTCCCTCTTGCCTGACTTCTGCACGCCGCATCGCACCAAACATCCCGCGCCAGACTATAATAATTTTGGCACTACAGCCTGATCGGTTGAGATGAAAACCCTTCGCTTTCATCGAAATTACGAAACGGAACCTTGGGCAATGAAGGAAGAAGCTGCCCCGCCACATAAATCTGATTCCACTTAAACCAGACCCGCTCCAGGCATCCTGGTAAAATCGACTTCAATCACAAGATAAAGCAAAATTACTGCAGTGCAACATGTGCCTTAGTTGGGGACAAAACGGCCGCTATCGCCGAAGATTGGTATAAAAGCGCGGCAATTTTGTCCGGATGATCTGTCAACATCAAGCACGCCCCGGTGATGTCAGCTCATCGGGCGCTCCAAAATGGTTGAAATAGCGCGGATCAATGCGGCTTTCGGGCAAAATAATCAAAACATCAATCGTGCCAAAATGGTGATCGATAACCGCGCCATCGCCGACAAAAGCACCAAGACGTAGATAGCCCTTGATCAAGGGTGGCAGGGCCCGCAAGGCGGCGCGCGCGTCAATCTGGTCCACCGGTAGCAGATCCATCGGGCAATAGAGCGCCGGATGAGCACGCACAGACCATTCAGCCGGCGCCCGGGCGTGGTGATGCAAAAAACTCAAAGCCAAGGCATGAGCCGCAGGATCAGTCCCGGCAAAACTGGCACAGCCAATCATGACATCGACCTTGTGCTGGCGCACATAGGTCCACGCGCCTTGCCATAACAGCTCAACCGTCCGCTTATTGCGATAGGGCGCCATAACACAGGACCGCCCCAGCTCCATGAACCGTTTGCCCGCTCCCTTGCGGGCCATCAATCCCGCAACATCAAATTCGCGTTGCGTATAAAATTGTTGCCTGCCGCGCCGCGCCGCGTCATCCGTGAGCACGCGGTAGGTCCCCACCACCAGGGGATCGCGCGGTGCGTTGCGGAAACCAGCCTGGCTGCGCGGTGAGCCGGGACTACGATCTTCGACAAGCAGATGATCACACAAGGCGTCGAATTCATCTTCATCGCGGCGGCGCATGCGGGCAGCCATGCCAGGCCGGGCCGCCATTTCCTCAAAAAAGACCGCATAACGCAGACGCTGCGCCAGCCGAACATCTCGATTGGATCTTGCCAGACGAACAGTCATCGACCCCAAGGTGCCCAAGGAGTTCTGGGAGCCCAAGGGCCCCCGCACATTCCGCTTGGAAAATTGGCGCCTATGCCAACCTTTGCTGCCGGTCCTTCCAGACCTCATTCCACATCCCTTGCTGAGAAACCATGCTTGCGGGAAACTATTCTGCGCCCAAATGCTCTGCCTTGCTCTACTTTGCTTGTGTATCAGCTCTTTGCCCACACAACAAAGTTTCGCAACCTAAGGCCTGCTAATGAAACTGCCAGGCCGCTGCAATCACCAGATTAGGCAATTAGCACTCTATCGGGCGCCATGCGTGCCGCAATTGCGAAAAGGAATTTGCGCTTCGTCCTGCGCCCAAACCATAGTGCGGGCCGCTGTGCTGCCGTGCTGCCGTGCTGCCGTGCTGCCGTGCTGACAATGGCCGTTCAGCACCGACGAAGGGCAACATAATCAGACATTTCCTATCTTGTGCAACCGCTCATTCTGCCCGGACGCTTCCACACCATCAGCATCCCCTTCAGCACCGCACCATTTTTGCAGCAATGCCTCAAGCGCGGCCCGTACAAACGGCTTGGCAAGATAATCATCCATTCCCGCATTCAGGCAATTGTCCCGATCCTCAGCAAAAGCGTTTGCGGTCAACGCCGCGATTGGCGGCAATATTTTGTTGCAGCTGACCGGCTCATTTGCATTTGGAATGGTTTTTCTAAATTGGCCCGTATCAGCATATGCGCCCCTATGTGCATTCGCATCCGCAAACATTGCTTTAATTTTGCGCGTCGCCGTCAAGCCATCCAGGCGCGGCAGCCGCATATCCATCAAGATCAGGTCAAATCGCTCAACTGTCCCATTCAGCACGGCGCGCATTTGCTCAACAGCCTCAACCCCATCTTTGGCCAAACATATTGTACAACCGATATGCTGCAACATACGTTTTGCCAGCAATGCGTTGATTGTATTGTCCTCGACCAGCAAAATCCTTGCCTCACGCCACCGCGAAGCAATGTTGCTGTTTGGACGCTGGACGGCCTTGATCGGGATTCCCCGCGGCGGCGCTTCTGCTCCATCAATACCAATCCCCAACTGAGCCAGCAAAGACTGTGGCCGTACGGGACGAATTAAAAAAGCATCAAAACCCGAATTTCTAAATCTTGCCATGCATGAGCGATTTTTTGGATCGAGCAACACAATCGCACGCACGTCGCGCTCGCAGTTCAGCCTGCGGGCCAGTTTCAATAGCCTGCAAGCTGCGGCATGATCATCGCAACCATCCGTTATAATGGCATCAAATGGCAAACCTTCCTGCGCCGCATGATGCAGCAACTGACCAGCCTGCGATAGCCTGGTTTCCTCAACCGCTATTCCGACACCTTCCAGCATAAGCTGCATGGCGCGGCGCTGCATGGGTTGGGAAATCGCAAGCAATATGTGCGAGTATTTTGGGCGTAACACAATGGCCTGTTCCGACGCTTGATCGCAATCCAACACCACATCAATTGTGAATACAGCTCCATCGCCTTCCGCGCTGGTCACACTGATATCGCCATGCATGGCTTTGGCCAACCGGCGCGAAATAGCCAATCCTAATCCCGTTCCCCCTTGCCGGCGGCTATGGGAGATGTCTGCTTGTTCAAATTCGGCAAATAGGCGCCCCATACTTTCTTCGCTCATGCCGATCCCGGTGTCGGTTACGGTAATTTTCACAGCAAGACGGTTTTTTTCCTCGCCTTCATCTCTTTCCATCCGGCCGCGCCCGACAGTGATTAAAACACCGCCCTGATCGGTAAACTTCACCGCATTGCCGACCAGATTCATAATGATTTGACGCAGCCGTGCTTTGTCGCCATTTACCCAGGTCGGCAAAGACGGATCGATAGCCCAGGCAAGCTCCAGCCCCTTTTCATGCGCCGGCGGCGCCAACAGTTCAACAACATCCTGCACGCATTTAAAGATACAAAACCGCTTGCTTTGCAAAATCAATTTGCCGGATTCTATCTTTGAAAAATCGAGAATTTCATCGATCAACGACAACAAAGTATTGGCGGAGCTATCAATGGCCTGGGCAAACGTGTGCTGCTCGGCGCTCAGGCGGGTCTCATTGAGAAGCTGTGCCATCCCGATAATGCCGTTCATGGGGGTGCGAATTTCATGGCTCATCGCCGCCAGAAACCGCGACTTGGCCTGACTTGCTGCCTCAGCCTGATCGCGAGCCTCACTCAACTCCAGCTGCATATGCACTTGCTCGGTGACATCCCGGCCGACAGTTTGGATCTCATTGCAGGCGCCCTGTGAGCCGCGAACCACCTGATCTTTCCAACTGAGCCAGCGCGGGCCATGGGCGGTTTTGATCAATTGCACATAATCGCGCTGCGAACCGGTGCCATCGAGCCGCAATGGATCAGGCTCGCCCCCTTCCAATACGTGCGGCCGGAATGCTTTACCCAGTATATCTTTGCTCTCGACAAGAAACGTATTGCAGCCTGCACGATTTATATAAGTCAAAGTCCCGGCAACGTCGCGGCGCAGCACGATCTCTTGTTGATGATCCAGCAAATCGCGGTAGCGGGATTCGGTTTCGCGTTGTTGCCATTGGATGTCTTTGAGATGCTCGATCCCCGATTCAACCCGCTCGCCC
>JAJRRE010000023.1 GCA_024279745.1 Alphaproteobacteria bacterium | reverse complement strand
GATCAACAGCGTCGTTCGACCCAAGATCCGTGGTCTGCTGGCCACGTCGACAAAACGCGAGCCGCCGGACGATTTTTGGATGAAATGTCCTGGCTGCTCGCAGATGCTAGACCGTAAAGCTTTGGAAGATAACCTTTTTATCTTCCCCTGCTGCGGTCATCATGGCCGCATGGGTGCGGTTCAACGGCTTAAAATGATCTTTGACGGTGGTCATTGGGACAAGATCGACGTTGCAGACGTGCCCATGGACCCGCTCAAATTCCGCGATGTAAAGCGCTATACGGACCGCCATAAGGCCGCAAAAACCGCAACCGAGCTCGATGATGCGGTGTTGGTGGCGAGCGGCAAGCTGGATGGTCAAAAAATCGTCGCTGCCGCACAGGATTTCCGCTTTATGGGCGGCTCACTGGGCATGGCGGCTGGCGAAGCGGTTGTTACGGGCATGCTGAAAGCCGTGGAGCTGAAAGCGCCGTTCATTTTGTTTGCCGCGTCCGGCGGCGCGCGAATGCAAGAAGGCATTTTATCGCTGATGCAGATGCCGCGCACGACCATTGCCATTCAGGCGCTGCGCACAGCCAAACTGCCGTATATTGTTGTGCTGACCGACCCGACCACCGGCGGCGTCACCGCATCTTACGCCATGCTGGGAGACGTCCATATTGCCGAGCCGGGCGCGCTTATTTGCTTTGCCGGGCCGCGCGTCATTCAGCAGACCATTCGCGAACAATTGCCCGAAGGCTTCCAGCGCGCCGAATATCTGCTGGCCCATGGCATGATCGACATGGTGACCAAGCGGGTTGAGCTGCGTGAGACCCTCTCAAAGCTGTGTCACCTGCTGACCAACACGCCCCTGCGCAAAAAGAAAACAGCCGCCGCAACCATTGCCGACACTGCAACTGTTCTCGTTGCCAATGCTGATGCTGACGGCGACACCGGCCCTGGCGCCGTTAACGGCGTGCTCAACGGAACGACGTTGAACGGGACGCTCAATGGATCGTTGAATGGCGCCGCCGCTTCTCATGAGGATGAGATCCAAAACGACACGTCAATTGCTATCGCTGTCAGCGACAACATCACGGCATCAGCGCCGCCAAAGACGCTGGACGGTATTAAATCTGCTGATAAGGGCGACATTGAAGACGCGCAGATTGTAACGATTGGCGATGTTGAAAGCCAGAGGCCGACGCCTAAGACGGCTAAAAGCGGTAAATCTGCTGCGGCAAAAGGCAAAGCAGGCGGACCTGCAAAAGACGCGTAAGGGCAATCGGGTAAAGGCGCTTCGGCAACAGTGATTGCCGGAGGTTGCGTGTTCGTTCACCAAAACACAGACCATGCAATGAGCCGCGAGGCGCAAAAGCCGGTCTTGCAGTTGATCGGCTGATTGTCATGGGGGCAAAATCTGAGCGTGCTTCAGGCGCACGCTGCCCTTCTAAAAGTTTTCCAAACCTCTTTCACCCAGAACATTAAGCCCTCACGCAGCAGGACATTATGCAGACCAGCGCCGACCTGCTTAGCCGGATGAAACAATTGCATCCGCTCATGATTGATCTGTCACTTGCGCGCATCGAGCGGCTGCTGGCGGATCTGGATCATCCCGAGCGCGCCCTCCCTCCCGTCATTCACATCGCCGGAACCAACGGTAAAGGCTCAACGCTGGCGTTCCTTAAGGCTATGCTGGCAGCCGCCGGCAGCCGGGTTTGCGCTTATTCATCGCCGCATCTGGTGCGTTTCCATGAGCGCATTTGTGTGCCTGATGAGACCGGCAAATGCACGCCAATCGAAGAGACGGCGCTGGTGGATGTTCTGGCGCGCACGCTTGGCGCCAATGACGGTGCGCCGATTACCTTTTTTGAGATCACCACCGCCGCCGCCTTTCTCGCTTTCAGAGAGGCTCAGGCAGATGTCGCGCTGCTAGAGGTCGGCCTGGGCGGGCGCTATGACACCACCAATGTGGCCAAAACACCGGCGCTTTGTGTCATCACACCTGTTTCACTCGATCATATGGACAAGCTGGGCGACACACTTGCCAAAATCGCCTTTGAAAAAGCCGGTATTCTAAAGCCCGGCGTCCCGGCGATCATCGCGCAGCAGCCCGATGAGGCACTCGAAGTCATCGAGCAAATCGCAAACGACGTCGGCGCACCGCTGCAGATCTGGGGCCGCGACTTTGATGCCTTTGAGCAAAATGGGCGGCTGGTATTTCAAAGCGAAGATCAATTGATGGATTTGCCGCTGCCCGCCTTGCAAGGACGCCACCAGATCCGCAATGCCGGTCTGGCCATCGCCGCCTTGCAGTTCTGGTCAAATAAAGGTACTCGCCCCACCAAGACTGCGCCGCGCCAAACTGTGAGCGAAGACGCCATAGCTGTTGGTCTGACAACTGTCTCCTGGCCCGCGCGCCTGCAACGCCTGAGCAATGGCCCACTGGTTGCCAGTCTGCGCGAGAACAGCGAATTGTGGCTCGACGGCGGGCATAATGCAGCGGCGGGGCAAGCGCTGGCGCAAGCCGTGGCCGATCTGGAAGAGCGCTCGCCAAAGCCGCTGGTGCTGATTACGGGCATGATGCAGGGCAAGGATGCGCGCGGCTTTCTGGCGCCGTTCAAGGGCCTGGCCACCCGCATCACCGCCGTGCCGATTGCGCGCGCGCTCAATGATCTGGGCGATGAAGCGCGCCGCGCCGGAGCGCTGGCGGATCTGGCGCGGGACATGGGGTTTTGCGCTGATGCGATGCAAAATCTCGCCCAGGGCGT
>JAJRRE010000314.1 GCA_024279745.1 Alphaproteobacteria bacterium | reverse complement strand
GCTGGCACTGATAAAACAACAAGACGACCACGCTTAAGAGGGCTTATTAAAAGTTCCGCTTTTCTTTCATCCGCCGCGTGCATCATTGCTTGAAACCACGCGCCGCCAAACAACTCTTTACCACCGGTGATTTGCATCATGTCCCAGAACGCCGCTAAAATCCTGCTAACCGGCTTTGGACCTTTCCCCGGTGTTCCGTGCAATATTTCCGCTGCGCTGGTGACGGCGCTCGCAGATACGGGTGCAACTGGGTCCCCCAGCCTCGCCATTACAGCCTTGATCCTGCCGACCAATTGGCGCCGCGCTCCTGCACTGGTTTTCAAAACATTGAACGAGCTGCGCCCGGATCTCGTCCTGCATTTTGGTGTCGCCCGCAGCGCAACCGGGTTTGTTATTGAAACGCTCGCCCACAACACCACCTGCGATCTGCATGACGATAAGGACGAGCTGCCAACGCTTGCGTGTCTGCAAGTCGGCGGCCCGAAAATCTTGAACACAGCCTTCGATGGCGAACGGTTGGCGGCCAGATTGCGCGCCAAAGACATCGCCGCCAAAACCTCCGATGATGCCGGCGCGTACCTGTGTAATGCCGTGTTCTATCAGTCTTTGCTGTTCGCCAAGGACCATGCGCCCGATATGATTAGCGCTTTTGTTCATCTGCCCGATCTATTGGACGGCGCACCGTCTACCAAACCCAATCACCCCGCTGCTGGCCAAGACCGCACCGAACAGCAAGGCAAGCGCCGGTCTGCGGCGCACTCATCCTTGACATGGGAAAACGCCGTGGCGGGCGGGCGAGACATTATCGCGAGCCTGACGCAGACCAGCGCTGCGCCAGAATAATGCCGCCAATGACCAATACCAAAGCGACACCATGATAGATTTGAAATCTTTCGCCAAGGAGTAGCACAGAAAGCACCGAGGCAAATAACGGAACCAGATTAATGTAGAGCCCCGCTTTATTCGTGCCGATCAACTCATTGCCGCGGATAAACAGGGCCTGCGCGACAATTGACGACGCCAGGGCGGCATAGAATACAACACCCCAGCCGATTACTGAATTCGGCCAAATAAAGCTTGGTGTTGTTGCTTCATAGGCCGCCAGGGGAACCGCCACCAACGTCGCCGCCGTGACCAGACAACTCAAAAAGCTGAGCCAATGCACATCGGGTTTTGAGCGCAAGGCCACGGAATAAGCGGCGTAAAGAAACACGGCGCCGATCATGATCATATCGCCTTGATTAATCTGCAGTTCACCCAGCGACCACAAATCACCAGCTGCCGCCGTTAACATCACACCCAACAAAGTCAGGCCATAGCCGACAATCTGCCCCCCTGACAGGGCCATGCGATACAGAACATAATTCAGCGCAAACACAAATAGCGGCATACCTGCTTGAATGATCGTCGCATTGATCGCGGTTGTCTCGTGCAGCGCGCTGTAAAGGAGGGCGTTGAAGCCTGTGAAACCGGCAGCGCCGAGCACGAATAAATATGGCAGACGCGAACGCAACACCGGCCAATCGGCGCGCAGATGTCGCCGCGAGACGAAGACCAGGATTACCGCCGCAATGCCCCAGCGGAATGCTGTCAGCAGTAACGGCGATACTTCGCCAACCGCAAGTTTTCCCGCCACCGCGTTACTGCCCCAGATCAGCGCCGTGATGATCAGCAGCAGATTGGCATTGCTGGACAAGCGCGCTGCGAAGGATGTCATGACAGAGGCGATCTATTGCAATGGAATTTCGGCGCCCCTGCCAGACGGTTGCATACTGACGGCGTGGTGACGGCGTGATGACGGCGTGGTGAATACAAGACCCAATAGGTATAGAACTGCACCATAGCGGTCCAGCGGATTCGCAATTCCCGGACGCTAATCGGCGGCCGGACCTTATATCTCGCCTATGCTACCGGCCCGCATATGCAGGGCGCCAATCTGCGCAAGCTTTCCAATTTATAGTCAACCAGATATAGTGAAGCGCGATATGGTGGGGCGCGATCCCCTATCCCCCGTGAAACTTTTGCGCCCCTTCCCCCACACGCCTTTTTAATGCGAGACGCTCCCGACATGCGCCCGATTGAGCCCTGCCCCAACGCCGAGCTGCAACAGATCCGTTATCTTCTTTGCGATATCGACGACACGCTGACCGATGCGGGCCGTTTGGGCGCAGCCGCCTATAGCGCTATGGCGGAGTTACAAGCGGCCGGCGTGGCAGTCATTCCAATAACTGGGCGCCCGGCCGGGTGGTGCGATCTAATTGCACGGCAATGGCCGGTGGACGGTGTGGTGGGAGAAAATGGCGCGTTTTATTTTCGCTATGACGAGCAGGCCCGGCGCATGATCCGCGTATATTTTATGAGCACAACGGAACGCGAGACAAGCGCCGCCGCACTGGACACCATCGCCAAGGAGGTTCAGGCCAAGATACCGGGCGCCGCCATTTCCGCCGATCAGGCCTACCGCGAAGCAGATCTGGCAATTGATTTTTGCGAAGACGTTGCGCCCCTGAGCGCCGCTGACGTCAAGCGCATTGTTGAGATTTTTAAAGCCCATGGCGCTACCGCCAAGGTCAGCTCAATCCACGTCAATGGCTGGTTCGGCGACTATGACAAGCTGACCATGACACGCCGGTTCATGGCCGACAGTTATGGTCTCGACTTGGCGGACACGGCCAGCGCGGCGGCTTGCATGTTTGTCGGCGACAGTCCCAATGACGCGCCAATGTTCGGCTTTTTCAAACATAGTGTCGGCGTTGCCAATGTGCGCGATTTTCTTGATCAATGTGCTCACCGGCCCAGCTGGGTCACGCGCGCGCGCGGCGGCGGCGGCTTTGCGCAGCTGGCGCAACTGATATTACAGGCGCGGTGATCTCCCTTAAGCGCCGCCCATTGGCTCGCAGATTAGACTGCGGGATCGAACTGCCGTTAACCTTTCGTTAACCGACATATCCGCAAACTACGCCTTACCCTGCAACCGCTTTTATCAGGACCAGCTCATGGCCGCAGATTCGACAGCTGAAAATGACGGCGAGGCCACGGCGCTTGCCCATGATCTGTCGACTACCGTTGAGGCCTGGCTCGATTATCTTACCCATGAGCGCGGCTGCGCCGACAAAACCCGCGAAGCCTATGGCCGCGACCTGGCGCAGTTCTTGTCATTCTTGAAGCATCACATTGGCCATCCGCCCGCTCTGGCCGATCTGGCGGCGCTACATCTGCGGACATTCCGCGCCTTCATGGCCGCACGCCGCCGCGCCGGGGTTGAGAGCCGCTCGCTCGCTCGCACGATGAGCGCCCTGCGCATGTTTTTTCGCTGGCTGGAGACGCAGGAGATCCTCAAAAACCGCGCCATCACCAATATTGCCCTGCCGAAGATTTCCCATAGCGTGCCCAAACCGCTGACGCTGGATAAAGCCAGGACATTGATTGACGGGCGGCAACGGGACGCCGAAATCCCCTGGGTCAGCGCCCGCGACACCGCCGTGCTGCTATTGCTTTATGGCTCCGGTCTGCGTATTTCCGAGGCCTTGGGGATTGTGCTGAGCCGGGCGCCGGTTCCAGGCCATGATGTGCTGCGTATCATCGGCAAGGGCGCCAAGGAACGCATGGTGCCGGTGCTGCCGGTAACACAAGACGCGGTGCAAGCCTATCTCGATCTGTGCCCTTATCCGCTGGACGATAATGAGCCGATCTTTCGCGGCCTGCGCGGCGGTGTGTTGTCGGCCCGCATCATCCAGCTGGTGATTGCCAATCTGCGTGACCGGCTTGGTCTGCCCGCTACCGCGACGCCGCACGCTTTGCGCCATTCCTTCGCCACCCATCTATTATCGGCCGGTGCCGATTTGCGGCAGATCCAGGAACTTCTTGGCCATGCCAGCCTGTCGACCACGCAAGTTTATACCGAAGTTGACCGGGAGCGGCTGCTGCGGGTCTACCAATCAGCTCATCCGCGTGCTGGTCATTCGTAAGCCGCCCATGACCAGCAGACTTGCAAAAAACTAAAGATTCTCCTTAAGGTATTTTCAATTAAATATTAGTCTGGTGAACGAGAATACCACTGTAATACCGTTGCGATCTCTATCATTCCATGGCCAGTGAATTACCGAACCATTACTGATAGTTACAGATGGTCATAGAATCCAATAAAGCGGGTAAGGAAATATTGTTTTGCGTCTAATGCATATTCTCTTTTTGGGTATTTCAGCGGCCACGCTTTCATTGTTGAGTTTTGCACAGGCAAGCTATGCCGCCCCGCCGCCCATTTGCCGGGGGGTGGATATGCTCGCCGAGATGAAAGCCAAAGACCTCGTCTCCTATAATCAGGTTATGGCAGCAGCCAAGGCGACACCCAATAGCAACAAGCTGTTTTGGAAAGTTGAAATAGCCGGCGCCGTGCCGTCTTATTTGCTCGGCACGGTACATCTGACTGATGAGCGGGTGACAGCGCTCAAACCGCCCATCACGGCCGCATTGAAATCTTCAAAGCGTATTGTTCTGGAAGTTGCTGATTTGTCGGAAGCGGCAATGAACAAGGTCATGTTCTCGGCGTTGAACCTGTTAATGTTCACCGGCAAAAAACGCCTCGATCCTTTATTGACCAAGGACGAGTTTGCTATTGTTAAGACGGCAATCACAAAAATGGGAATGCCGGGGGATATGGCAAAACGCCTGAAGCCCTGGTTTGCTACAACTGTCATGGCGCTGTCGCCCTGTGAGCGCGCCCGCGGTGCCGCCGGGATTAAGGCGCTGGATCAGCAATTGGCCGATCAGGCCAAAAAATTGGGACTTGAAGTGCTTGGGGTTGAAACCATTAAAGAACAGTTCCAGTCGATGGCCTCTATTCCTATGCCCGACCAATTGGAAATGCTGAAAAGCACGATAAAATATTACCGGCGCACGCAGGATTTGCTTGAAACCATGATCGGGATTTATCAACGCCGGGAGATGGGCGCCGCCTGGCCGCTGCAGCTGAAGCTGGCGCAATTGGCGGGCGCCGATATATCGCGTTTTGAAAGTTTCCGCCAGCTGTTGATTGTTAAGCGCAATGCGCGAATGCGCGACCGAGTCATCGAGCATCTGAAAAAGGGCGGTACGTTCTTTGCCGTCGGCGCATTGCATCTGCCGGGGAAAGAGGGCCTTGTCGCGCTGCTGCGTCAGGCCGGGTTTAAAGTAACGCCCGCGGAATAACTGGCAAACTTCAATACCAAGTAAAGGGTCATCCGCTAGATGCGTTGCCCAATTAGAGTGAATCACATGCTTCTTTTCGCTCACGGCTAATCCGAGCAAAGCTCGGGCCTGCGCGTGCGCGCCAAACGGTTGGCGGGGCTGCCCTTGCAGCCCGTGGTGATTCAATCGAGGTCTGAAAAACTCTAAAGTCTGCCGCATGCAGACACACCCCCCCAGGGGTTAGATTTTCTGCTGGCCAAGCTTTTTGCGCAATATTGGAATGAGATTAAACCGCTCCTGCAAGAACGGGTTAAACTTCAACGCCTGTTCGAAAGCCTTCAGCGCCTTGCCAAACTGCCCGCGCGCCGAATAAATCAAACCTCGGCCCGCCAGCGCTCCAAAATGGCGCGGCTCAAGTTTCAAGGTCTGCATGATGTCGGCCAATGAGCGCTCAAACTCGCCCATATGAAAGAGCAATGTCGCGCGCCTGTTCCAGCCTTCGGGGTAATCCGGCGCCCGCTTGATCACCTCGTTGAGTTTAGGTAGCGCGGCGGCATATTCCCCTTCATCCATATAGATCGTTGCCAGGGAAATCAGATCGTTGACCTTGCGGTCGCCAGAGCGGTGCCAGGTCATCCAGATGCGATTGGCCAGAGCGCGCCCCTCCGCTTCATCGTGCGTACTCATCAATTGTTTGAACAATAAGTCCAACTCGCGCAGCCGTTGTGCCCGGGCACTTTCACGGTTTTGCGCGCGCGGATCATCTTGGCTTTGGGGGAGGATTTTGCTCGGACTTTGTGCCGGGTTTTGGCCCAGGTTCTGCGCGGGCTGATCGGGCGGGGTCGCAGCGAATGTACCAGCTGCCATGGCAAGCACGGCGCCCAACCCGGCAGCGCCTAACCCCAAGACGGTAAACATATTTTTGATCGTTTTACGCATGACTTAAGCACTCCGCTCCTGACGGTGTTAACCCGCGCGCCCTCCCCCTGCGGCGCGTTTACATATGAATAGCACGCCCCTCAACCGCCATGGCCGCTTCCTTGACAGCTTCCGTCAGGGTTGGGTGCGCATGGCAGGTGCGCGCCAAATCTTCGGCACTGCCGCCAAACTCCATAATCACAGCGGCTTCGGCGATCATTTCGCTGGCATTGGCGCCGATCATGTGCACGCCCAAAATGCGGTCGGTTTTGGCGTCGGCCAATACCTTGATGAAGCCGTCCGTCGTACCGTTAACCTTGGCGCGGCCATTGGCTGTGAACGGAAACTTGCCGGCGGCGAACGCTATGCCGGCCTGTTTAAGCTCTTCTTCCGTGCGCCCGACCGAGGCGATCTCAGGGAACGTATAGACCACGCCGGGAATAACATTATAATTTACATGGCCTGCTTGGCCCGCCAGAATTTCGGCAACCGCCACGCCTTCGTCCTCAGCCTTATGGGCCAGCATCGGCCCGGCTATGACATCGCCAATGGCATAAATGCCGTCAATATTTGTCTTATAATGGGCATCTACTGCAACCCGGCGGCGCTCATCAAAAGCAACACCCGCTTCGGCCAGCCCAAGCCCATCGGTATAAGGCGTGCGGCCAATGGCAACGAGCACCACATCGGCGTCAAGCGTTTGCGTCTCCCCGCCCTGTGCCGGCTCAATTGAAACGCTCAACCCACTAGCACCGCTATCGCCGCCGCTGCTCGGCTCCGCGCCGGTTACTTTGTGGCCAAGCTTAAAGGCCATGCCCTGCTTGGTTAAAATACGTTTGGCGGTCTTGGCGATGTCGCCGTCCATTTCGGGTAGTATCCGATCAAGAAATTCAACCACCGTCACTTCAGACCCAAGCCGCCGCCAGACCGACCCCAGCTCCAACCCGATTACACCGGCTCCAACCACGATCATCTTTTTGGGCACCGATGGCAGCTCCAGCGCACCGGTTGAAGAGATGATTGTCTTCTCATTGATCTCAAGTCCCGGCAACTGCGCCACGTCTGAGCCGGTCGCGATCACGATGGATTTGGTCGCCAGCTCCTGCTCGGTTCCGTCCGCTGCCGTTACCAAAACCTTAGCCGCACCGAGCACTTTGCCGATGCCGCGATAGCTATCGATCTTGTTCTTTTTCAGCAGATAAGCAACGCCTTGCGTATTGCCTGTCACGCCCTCATCCTTGAAGGCCAGCATCGCCGCCAGATCCAGCTCAGGCGCCACTTTAATGCCCATCTTGGCAAAGCCGTGACCGGCTTCTTCATAAAGCTCAGACGCGTGCAGCAGGGCTTTGGAGGGAATACAGCCGACATTAAGACAGGTGCCGCCATGGGCGTCGCGCTTCTCGATAACGGCGACGTTCAACCCCAGTTGCGCGGCTCGAATGGCGCAAACATAGCCGCCGGGGCCAGTGCCAATAACGATCAGATCATATGGTCCAGCCATAGTGCAATGCCTTTGCTTTGTTAAGTTTTGCGCTCGCAGTCTTAATGCCAATAGGGCTAATCCAATAAGACAGCCAAGCGCCAGCAGCACTGCCAGTTCGATCAAGGTCGGCCCCAGCAACATCTGCCATATGTGATTAGACGCGATTTACAGGTCCAGAATGAAACGTTGTGGGTCTTCAAGATTTTCTTTTACTCGGACAAGAAACGTCACCGCTTCCTTGCCGTCGACAACCCGGTGATCATAACTAAGCGCCAGATACATCATCGGCCGGATCACGACTTGGCCATCAACGGCAATCGGGCGCTGCTCAATGCGGTGCATTCCCAAGATGCCCGATTGCGGCGCGTTCAGGATCGGCGTCGACATCATCGAGCCGTAAACACCGCCATTGGATATCGTGAAACTGCCGCCGGTCATATCGGCGATATTCAGTTTGCCATCACGGGCGCGCGCGCCATATTCGGCGATATCACCTTCGATACCGGACAGCGTTTTCCGGTCCGCATCGCGCACTACCGGCACCACCAGACCCTTGTCGGTGCCAACCGCAACGCCGATATGATAATAGTTCTTATATACAATGTCGGTGCCGTCCATTTCGGCATTGACGGCGGGCACATCCTGCAACGCCTTGATGCAGGCCTTTACAAAAAAGCCCATAAAGCCGAGCTTGACGCCGTGACGCTTGAGGAACAGATCTTTATATTGCTTGCGCATCTCCATCACCGCGCTCATGTCCACGTCGTTAAATGTGGTGAGAACGGCGGCGGTGTTCTGCGCGTCTTTAAGACGGCGCGCAATGGTCTGGCGCAGGCGCGACATCGGCACTCGTTCCTCGCGCTCCGCGTCAGTGCCGGTGGAGGGCGCGCGTGATTGAGCTGGCGTTGGTGCCGGTGCCAATGAGGCATAAGCCGTTGGCGCCGAGGAGGTAAGCGCCCCCGCACCAGATGCCTGGCCCGCACCAGAAGACTGGCCAGAGGCGGCAGCCGCCACATCTTCTTTCAGGATTTGCCCACGTTTACCGGAACCCTTAACATCGCCAGCCGTAAGACCCGTTTCGGCCATCATTTTGCGCGCAGCCGGTGCCGGCGGCATTCCGTCTGCGGGCGGCATTCCGTCTGCTGGCCGCAGACCGCCATTGGCAGCACCAGCAGCGGAGGCTGCAGCTGCCGGAGCACTTGCAGGTGCAGCAGCAGTTGCGCCGGCGGCGCCTTCTTTAATTCGTCCCAGTAGTGCGCCGACTTCAACAGTTTCGCCTTGCGCGACGGCCACCGTCGATAGCACACCGGACACGGGCGCCGGCACTTCCACTGTTACCTTGTCGGTCTCCAGCTCGCATAACGGCTCGTCCTGCGTCACCGCATCGCCGGGCTGCTTGAACCACGCACCGACCGTTGCTTCGGTAATTGATTCGCCAAGTGTTGGCACTTTGAATTCTATCGCCATAGTGATCTGGCCTTCCTGCTTTGCTGATGCGCAAGGGGAGGGAGTGGGGGCGCGCATCTGTCATTGATCTATGTGATTGGGTTTGACTAAATTCTATGGGGCTAGTTGCCCTATTGTTGGGAATGTCTGCAATGTAATACCTGTCTTGTTGCTCTAATCTGGCAGACCGAATGCCAGCGCCGCGAATTTAGTTTTGCAGCGCCTCATCGATCAAGGCTTTTTGTTCCTGTTGATGACGCGACAGCTGGCCGGTTGCGGTGGCTGCCGAGGCGGCCCGTCCAGCATAGCGCGCGCGTTTAAACTTGGCGCCAACATGTTCCAGCACCCATTCCAGATTGGGCTCCATAAAGGTCCAGGCGCCCATGTTTTTGGGCTCTTCCTGACACCAGATCATTTCGGCCTGATCAAACCGCCCCAGCTCTTTCATCAAGGTGCGCGCCGGGAACGGATAAAGCTGTTCAACGCGCATGAGATAAACATCATCGATCCCCAGCTCTTCGCGAGCCGCGTAAAGATCGTAATAGACTTTGCCGGTACACAAAACGACGCGTTTGATTTCATTATCCGGTTTGAGCTTGATGAGCTGGTCGGGCAGCCCTTCGGCACTATCCCACATCACCCGGCGAAAGCTTGAACCGGGCCCCATATCTTCCAGGGTCGAGATCACACGCTTGTGCCGCAACAGGGATTTGGGCGTCATGATTATCAGCGGTTTGCGGAATTTGCGGTGCAGTTGTCGGCGCAGAATATGGAAGTAATTGGCCGGGGTGGTGCAATTGGCGACCTGCCAATTATCTTCGGCGGAATTTTGCAAGAAGCGCTCAAGGCGTGCCGACGAATGCTCCGGTCCCTGGCCCTCATAGCCATGCGGCAACAACAAAACGAGGCCGCACATGCGCAGCCATTTACGCTCGCCCGACGAGATGAACTGGTCGATCACCACTTGCGCGCCATTGGTGAAATCACCGAACTGCGCTTCCCATAATGTGAGCGACATCGGATCGGCGAGCGAGTAGCCATATTCAAAGCCAAGCACCGCTTCTTCCGACAGCATTGAGTTAATGACTTCGAACTTGCCTTGATTGGCGGCGACATGGCGCAGCGGCGTATAGGGCTGACTGCTCAGCTGATCGGTGATTACCGAATGGCGCTGCGAGAACGTCCCGCGCTTGGAATCCTGGCCGCACAGCCGCACGGGGAAGCCCTCGCGCAGCAATGTGCCAAAGGCCAGATGCTCAGCCATCGACCAATCAATGCCTTTGCCGGACACTATCATTTCCCGGCGCTTATCGATCAGGCGGCGAATGGTTTTATGAGCATTGAAATCGCGCGGGATGCGGGTGACGGATTTGCCGATCTCCTTCAGCCATTGAATCTCAACCGAGGTATTACCGCGCCGCGCATCGTCTTCGGCAAAACCCATCGCCGACCAGCGCCCGTCCAGCCAATCGGCCTTATTGGGTTTATAATCTTTTGATGCCGAAAACTCGCTTTCCAGATGAGCGCGAAAATCACCGCGCATCTGATCGACTTCCGGCTGGCTCAAGACGCCTTCATCAACCAGCCGTTTCGAATACAGCGTCACTGTGGTGGGGTGCTTCTTGATGGCGCTATACATTAGCGGCTGGGTGAACATCGGCTCATCGGATTCGTTATGGCCATGGCGGCGATAGCAGAACATATCGATCACCACCGGCTTTTTAAACTTCTGCCGATACTCAATCGCGATTTTCGCCACATGCACAACCGCTTCGGGATGATCGCCATTGACGTGGAAAATCGGCGCTTCAATCATGCGCGCCACATCGGAACAATAGGGCGATGAGCGTGAATGGCGCGGATTGGTGGTGAAGCCGATCTGGTTATTGACGATGAAATGTATTGAGCCACCGGTGCGGTGCCCTTTCAGTCCCGACAGACCGAAGCATTCGGCCACCACGCCCTGGCCGGCAAACGCCGCATCGCCGTGCAATAGCAGCGGCAAATATTGCGTGCGCTCCTTGTCATTGCGCATATCTTGCTTGGCGCGCACCTTGCCCAGCACCACCGGATCAACAATCTCCAGATGCGACGGGTTTGCGGTTAGCGACAGATGCACATTATTGCCGTCGAATGAGCGGTCGGACGAGGCGCCCAGATGATATTTCACATCGCCGGAGCCTTCCACATCGTCGGGTTTGAAGGAGCCGCCGCTGAACTCGTTGAAAATGGCGCGGTGCGGTTTGCCCATCACATTGGCCAGCACATTGAGCCGCCCGCGATGCGGCATACCGATGGTGATGCCCTTGAGGCCCAAATGGCCGCCGCGCTTTATAATCTGCTCCAGCGCCGGCACCATGGCTTCACCGCCTTCAAGGCCAAAGCGTTTAGTGCCGGTATATTTGACTTCAGAGAATTTCTCAAAGGTTTCCGCTTCGATCAATTTGTTCAAGATCGCCTTGCGTCCTTCGGGCGTAAACTTGACCTCTTTGTCGGCGCCCTCGATCCGTCGTTGCAGCCAGGATTTTTGCACCGGGTTGGTGATGTGGGTGAACTCAACACCGATATGCTGGCAATAAGTGCGGCGCAGAATTGTCAATATTTCGCGGATCGACGCCGTATTCAGTCCCAGCACCCGGTCGATAAATATCGGCCGGTCCAGATCGGCAGGCGTGAAGCCATAAGTAGCGGGCAATAGTTCGCGGTGGCGTTTGCGCGGGGCGATGCCAAGCGGATCAAGTTCAGCAACCAGATGTCCCATGACCCGGTAAGCGCGGATCAACATGAGCGCGCGAATGGAATCTTGCGTAGCGCGCAAAGACGCGACGGGGGCTAGATCAACGCCGGCGCGGTGTGCGTGGCCCTGCAGATTATTCTGGATGGAACGTTCAGCCGCCTCAAAGTCGCCAGTGAGCGCGGCGGCCAGTTCATCATTCTCTTGCAACTGCGACAGCGGCACCGCCCAGGACGGCCCGTCTTGATGCGCGCCGCCATCTGCGCCAGCTCCATTGCCGGCCTCAGCGCCATTGCTCTCATGCGCCCCGTCATCACCGCGCAGCGATGTGAAGAAGTCGCGCCATTCATTGGAGACGGCATTGGGGTCGGTGTCATAGCGCTCTTGCATCTGTTCGACATAAGCGGCGTTGGAGCCGTCGAGAAAGGCGCTTCTGGAGAAGGCTTCGTTCAAAGGCTGTCGTGACATGATAGTTCCTGATGTTCGAATGGCTATTGCATGGAGCTGCACGCAAATTCAAAAATTGCCGCACCCCTTTTACATCTCTACTGTATCTAATTTTGCTCGGCTAGAGTTGTAACAGTTTCGCTATGAACTTTTTTATTCCCTAAAAGGATGAGGCAGCGCCAATCTAATGGCCTGGCCCGCAGACGGTGCCGGCTGATCGTAAACATGCGAATGCTTAGATGTTTTCAATCGCGCTGAAATCAGCATCCACCAAGAAAAACGCTCCGGAAAATCCCGGAGCGCTTGACAGTCGTTTTTATGACTGGGTTTCGCCGAACAATAGGCTCGGCTCCCTCTGTCTCACCCCTGCAGCAGTTTTTGCAAAGTCGTGCCGAGCGAGGCGGGACTGTCGGCAATGGCAATGCCGGCGGCTTGCATGGCGGCAATCTTGGAGGCCGCGTCGCCCTTGCCGCCGGCGATAATGGCGCCCGCATGACCCATGCGCCGGCCCGGAGGCGCGGTAACACCGGCAATGAAACCGGCAATGGGTTTGGCGCGGCCCTTGGCGGCCTCGGCCTTGATGAATGCGGCGGCTTCTTCTTCTGCCGTGCCGCCGATTTCGCCGATCATGATAATCGACTGGGTTTCAGGATCATCGAGATACAGATCAAGCACGTCGATAAAGTCCATCCCCTTGATCGGATCGCCGCCAATGCCAACCGCGCTTGACTGGCCCAGTCCGGCGGCGGTGGTCTGCGCCACGGCTTCATAAGTCAGCGTGCCCGAGCGCGACAGAATACCGACCGAACCCTTACGGAAGATATTTCCCGGCATAATCCCGATCTTGCATTCATCGGGCGTCAGCACGCCGGGGCAGTTAGGCCCGACGAGGCGCGATTTTGAGCCGTCAAGCGCGCGCTTAACGCCGACCATATCCATGACCGGTACGCCTTCAGTGATGCAGATAATCAGCGGCACTTCAGCGTCGATGGCTTCTAAAATCGCATCGGCGGCAAAGGGCGGCGGCACATAAATCACGCTCGCATCGGCGCCGGTCTCGCGCACAGCTTGATCAACTGTATTGAAGATCGGCAGCCCGATATGGGTTTGCCCGCCCTTTCCCGGCGTTACCCCGCCAACCATTTTGGTGCCATATTCGATGGCCTGCTCAGAGTGGAATGTGCCCTGGCTACCGGTCAGGCCCTGGCAGATGACTTTCGTGTCTTTATTGATAAGGATCGACATTGACTTTGTAATTTCCTATTTGGCAAATTGGTATTGAGCTAGACGGCGACGGCTTTGACCGCATCGACAATCTTCTTGGCGGCATCGGCCAGATTGTCGGCGGGTGTTATTGCCAGACCCGACGTCGACAAAATCTGCTTACCCAGCTCGACATTAGTGCCTTCCAGACGCACCACCAGCGGCACAGTGATCGCCATATCCTTGGCCGCTGCCACAACGCCTTCGGCAATGACATCGCAGCGCATGATACCGCCGAAGATATTGACCAAGATGCCCTTCACATTGGGGTCAGACAAAATGAGCTTGAACGCCGCTTGCACTTTTTCCTTGGTGGCGCCGCCGCCAACGTCGAGGAAGTTGGCGGGCTCAGAGCCATAGAGCTTGATAATGTCCATCGTCGCCATGGCCAGACCGGCACCATTGACCATGCAGCCGATTTCGCCGTCGAGTTTGACATAACTCAGATCATGCTTGGAAGCTTCCACTTCAGCTGGATCTTCTTCTTCCAGATCGCGCAGCTCAACAATGTCGGGATGGCGGAACAGCGCATTGCTATCGAAATCAGCCTTGGCATCGAGCGCCAGAAGATCGCCGTCATTGGTGACAATCAGCGGGTTGATCTCCAGCATCGACATGTCTTTTTGCGTAACCATCCGGTAGAGATTACCGATCAGCTTAACGCATTGCTTAACTGCCTGGCCTTCAAGGCCCAGCGCATAAGCGATCTTGCGGCCGTGATAACCTTGAATGCCGGTTGCCGGGTCAATGGTGATTTGCACGATTTTCTCCGGCGTGTCATGCGCCACTTCTTCAATGTTCATACCGCCTTCGGTGGAGACGATGAACGCCACGCGCGAGGTTTCGCGATCAACCAGAGCCGACAGATATAATTCGCGCGCGATCGCCGAGCCGTCTTCAATATAGAGCCGATTGACCACACGGCCCGCCGGGCCGGTCTGTTTGGTGACCAGTGTCTTGCCGAGCATCTGAGCTGCAAAGGTCTCGACTTCCTCGCGTGACTTTGCCAGCCGCACACCGCCCGCCTCGCCCGCATCGGCTTCTTTGAATGTGCCCTTGCCGCGCCCGCCGGCATGGATCTGCGCCTTGACCACCCAAACCGGACCGGGCAGATCCGCCGCCGCCGCCGCCGCTTCATCGGGTGAGAACGCCGCCGCCCCTTGCGCGACCGGAACCCCGAAAGAACTCAATACTTGTTTGGCTTGATATTCGTGAATATTCATATTTGATCCTGCTTAGCTTGGGGTATTGGCTTGGGGAAATGCTTGTGTGATCGAACAGACCGATCAAGGCGACAACGAATTGGTGGTTTAGCGTGATAGTGTAGCAAAGCGGCGCGATAGGGCTAGCCCTGATTTTACAGGGCCTAGCCAGAAGCGCCTCGCAAATCCCCTAACTTGGCTTATAGACGATCATCTCGATCTCGACTTTGGCACCCAGCGGCAGGGCAGCCACGGCAATAGTCGAGCGGGCCGGATAAGGCTCTGCCACATGGGTTTTATAGACCTCATTCATCGGCGCGAAATCCGCCATATCAGTTAAGAATACCGTGGTCTTGACGATATCGCTCATTTGCGCGCCGGCAGCTTCGAGCAGGTTTTTGATATTGACAAAGACCTGCTCGGTTTGGCCGCTAATATCCTCGCCGACCAATTTTCCGGTGCCGCTATCAAGCGGGATCTGGCCGGAGAAGTGAATATAATCGCCGCTCGCCACGCCCAGTGAGTAAGGCCCGACGGCTTTGCCTTTATCAGTTGTAATAACATGTTTCGACATATCTGACTGTGATCCTGTCTGCTTGATTGAGGTCCGTTATCGCGGCGTGGCTTACCAGTGCCTAGCTGCCCAGATGCGGGGCGATGCGTTGACATTCGGCGACCAGGTTTTTCACCGAATCAACCGATTTTTGGAACATGCCGCGCTCTTTGGAATTGAGATCAATCTCGACAACGCGCTCGACGCCGCCGGCACCAATGACGATTGGCACACCAACATAGAGACCTTTCACACCATATTCACCGTTGAGATAGGAGGCGCAGGGCAAAATGCGTTTTTTGTCCTTGAGGAAGGATTCGGCCATCTGGATTGCCGCCGACGCGGGCGCATAAAAGGCTGAGCCGGTTTTCATCAGCCCGACAATCTCGCCGCCGCCCTTGCGGGTCCGGTCGACAATCTGCTCCAGCCGGTCTTCGGTAATCCAGCGCATTTTAATCAGATCCGGCAGCGGAATACCGCCAACGGTCGAATAGCGCGGCAGCGGCACCATATCGTCGCCATGGCCACCCAGAACAAAGGCCGATACATCTTCGACCGACACTTTAAACTCGTCGGCAAGGAAATAGCGAAAGCGCGCCGTATCCAGAATGCCCGCCATGCCGACCACATGGGACGTCGGCAGACCCGACGCCTGCTGCATCGCCCAGACCATGGCGTCGAGCGGATTGGTCACCACGATCACGAACGAATCGGGGGCATATTTCTTGATACCGGCGCCGACCTGCTCCATGACTTTCAAGTTAATGCCCAGCAGATCATCGCGGCTCATGCCCGGTTTGCGCGGAATGCCGGCAGTTGTAATGACCACATCGGCGCCGGCAATATCGGCATAAGCATTGGTGCCCTTCAAATTGGCGTCAAAGCCTTCAACGGCCGAGCCTTGCGACAGATCAAGCGCTTTGCCCTCGGGCATGCCTTCGGCGATATCGAACAGGACAACATCGCCCAGCTCTTTCAGCCCGATCAGATGAGCCAGCGTACCACCGATCATACCGGCACCGATCAACGCTATTTTTTTGCGCGCCATGAGAAGTTTACTCCTTGAATTTTATTGCTTGTCGAATTTGATTGCACGGGAACGGGCCAATAGTCCAAGAGCCAGTCGGCAGATCTCAGACCAAATATAGATCTCACACCTACATAATGGCTGCATATGCGATCCGCAGCTTTTTTTATCCGCAGCCCTGGCTCAAACCATTGGGGCGCTCATACCCAGTGCTGTTAAACCTAAACCACAGCGCATTCAAGGCTGCGACCGGGCCAATAGCAAAAAGTTTAGCGCCGGTTTGATGACGCGCGATGAGCAACGTCAAAGCGATGATATGAACACTCGAAGAAACGAATATTTGAATGCTCAATGTTGCTGCGGCGATTGGATCGATTTTGGTAGTCTTGAATGCTCTTTTGCTGTTGCCGGCGCTGCTGCTGTGGCTCCTGCTGGCGGTGCGCGCGGCTTAAGGCGCTCCTGCCGCCGCGGCCTGCAGCCGGGTCTCACGTTGCAAAAGGTAATCCTGGCTGCGCATTTCGATCAGCCGTGAGGCGGTGCGCTCAAACATTTGGGCGCCGTCACCCTCCACATAAAGCTCGTTTGGTTCCGCTGCTGCAGACGCTACCAATGAAATCCGGTTATCGTAGAGCGTATCGATCAGATTGATGAACCGGCGCGCTTCATTGCGGTTAGCCGCGCTCATAATTGGTATGTCGTCGATCGCGATGGTGTGGAATACTTGGGCAATACGCAGATAATCAAGCGAGCCCAGGGGCTGGGCACATAGATCATCGAATTGAAACCGCGCAGCACCCATCGCCGCCCTGGGCACCTGAACCAGCCGCCCCTTGACTTCCAGCTCCATCGGCGTGGCCGGCGAGCCGCCGGTCAGCTTATTCCACATCTCGTCCATGTTGCGGGCGGCGGTTTCATCAAGCGGCGAGAAATAAAGCGCGCGCCCCGACAATTTATCCAGCCGAAAGTCTTTTTGCGCCGCAAGTTCAAATTCATTCATATGCTGCGCGATCAATTCGATAAACGGTTCAAACAACATGTGATTTAGGCCGTGTTTATATAGATTGCGCGGCGCACTGTTGGAGGTCGCGACTATCACAACGCCGCTATCGAACATCGCTTCAAACAACCGTCCCAAAATCATTGCATCGGCAATATCGCGGACATGCAGCTCATCGAAACACAACAACGCCGTTTGCGCGGTCAAATGTTGCGCGACATGAGGGATGGGATCTCCGGCATGGGCAAGACGGGCCTCAGTTATCTGATCATGCACTTCGGCCATGAACTGGTGAAAATGCATCCGCCGTTTGCGCGCCACGCGGGCGGTGTCAAAGAACATGTCCATCAACATGGTTTTGCCGCGCCCGACCTTGCCGTGAATATAAAGGCCCTTGGGCGTTGAGTGAGATTGCCCGGAGAACAAATGCAGCAACCGGGCGCCGCCCCTTTGCCAGCGCGGTCGCCAGTTTTCCAATTCATGTGCCAGATCGGTCAGCGCCACTGCAATTGCCGCCTGCGCGCGGTCAGCCTCCAACTCGCCAGAGGCAACAAGAGCCTGATATTTTTGCTGCACAGTATCGCTCATTGCCATGTGCCGTTCATCAATGTCCCCCCAAAGCGTATAGGGTGTTTCGCGCTGATATAGCTGATATACATGAGTTTACTGCATAGATCGTGTAAACCTGCTCGCCTCGCCCCGTATTTACCGCAGCAAGGCAAAATAAAACAAGCAAATCGCCTCTGAATACAATTATCCTTTAGGCCCCTCTTTCCCTCAGGCCAGCTCTATGGTTAAGTTTGCTCCATGAAAAAATTTCTTGCCCTTATTGTGATCATTGTGCTGGCCTGGGTTGCCCAAGGCTTTATCGTAACGCCGTCGCTGGAGCGCAAATGGTCCGCCGACCAAGCGGTTCTGCCCCGCGTGAGCTTCTCGGGCGCTAACCAAGTCACCATAAAGAACATCCGCAATATCAAATATCGCACGACGAAGGATTATGATGTTCGCTATTATGACAAGACCTATAATCTTGATCAGCTGGAGACT
>JAJRRE010000313.1 GCA_024279745.1 Alphaproteobacteria bacterium | reverse complement strand
TATGAAGTGGCTGTCGTGGTTGGCGGCGGTAATATCTTTCGCGGCCTGGCCGGGGCGGCTGCCGGTATGGAACGGGCAACGGGCGATTATATGGGAATGCTGGCGACGGTCATGAACGCGCTGGCCTTTCAAAATGCGCTGGAATTCATGCAGGTGCCGGCGCGGGTGCTGTCGGCCATTTCCATGCCGACGGTTTGCGAGACCTTTGTGCGGCCAAAAGCGCTGCATCATCTGCGCAAGGGCCGGGTGGTGATTTTTGCGGCCGGTACGGGTAATCCGTTTTTTACGACCGACACCACCGCCGCGCTGCGTGCCGTGGAAATGAACTGCGATGTAATGCTGAAAGCAACGCAGGTAGACGGCGTTTATTCAGCTGATCCGCGGACCGACCCGGACGCCGTGCGCTATGATACGCTGGGCTATAGCGAGGTTCTGGCGCGCGATCTGAAAGTTATGGACGGCGCCGCAATTGCACTTGCGCGCGATAACAATCTACCTGTGGTGGTGTTTTCAATCGAAGAGCCGGGCGCGTTTTTGAAGATTTTGCGCGGCCAGACGCAAGGGACTATTGTTCAGGCACAAAGCCAGGGCTAAGGCAGCCGGCGCGGCAGGCCACGGCATCGAGCTCTGCGGTTGGCGACAGTTGGGCGCTATCTTAACTTGACCAGCCGTTGTAGAGTCGCGAAAAATGGGGAGCGAGGGCAAGGCTAACTGCAGCGGAATGAATTTCCCGGCAAAAGCGGATGCCCGCGCAAGGGGAGCAGAAGGAGACGGAAATGTCATCGGATAAGTTTGAGCTGGCTGAATATGAGCGGCGCATGAATGGGGCCGTCGAGGTTTTGAAGCGCGAATTTGCCGGACTGCGGACAGGGCGCGCAAATACTGCTTTGCTCGATCCGATTGTCGTGATGGCTTACGGCGCCAAAATGCCATTGAGCCAGGTCGCAACCGTATCGACACCGGACGCGCGCACTATTTCCGTGCAAGTGTGGGATGAAAGCCAAGTGCCGTTGGTGGAAAAGGCGATCCGCGAATCTGATCTGGGGCTCAACCCCATGGTAGCTGGCACAATGCTACGGCTGCCGATCCCCGAATTGAATGCCGAGCGGCGCGAAGAACTGGCCAAGGTCGCGCATAAATATGCCGAAGGAGCCAAAGTTGCCGTGCGCAATGTGCGCCGCGATGCCATGGACACGCTGAAGAAACTGGAAAAGAACAGCGATATCAGCGAGGACGATTCGCACAATAATGGGGAGCTGGTGCAGGAAATTACCGATAGCTCGGTGAAAGAAATCGACACAGCCCTTGAAACCAAAGAAAAAGAAATCAAGCAGGTCTAGAGCCGAAGAAATGAATGTCTTACGATTGCCTAATTGAAGATCGCGCTGGCGATCATGTTACAAACATTGCAGTATTCTTATTTTGATGCATCGCACATGGCGGCTTGATAAATTCGCCTAATCGGTGCCTAATTGGCGCCAGATAGACTAGGATCTGGATGCGGTTTAACATAATGAGCAGGTATAGTCTTAAGCTGTGACAAAACACGATCAATCCTCTAATGCCAATTGGAGCACCTCGCGGGTACCTCTGCCGCGCCATGTAGCCATTATCATGGATGGCAACGGGCGTTGGGCTAAGGCGCGCGGGCTGGCTCGGCTGATGGGGCACCAAAAGGGCGTTGAGGCGGTCCGCCGCACGGTGCGCGCTGCCATGGATCTGGGAATCGAATACCTCACGATTTATAGTTTTTCATCGGAAAACTGGTCGCGCCCGGTGGAAGAAGTCAATGATCTGTTGGGGTTGATGAAACGCTATATTCGGCGTGATTTGGCTGAGCTGCACCAGAACGGTGTGCGCATTTTAATTATCGGCGAACGCCAGACTGTTGATCCTGAATTGATGGCGCTTATTGACGAAGCTCAGGTTTTGACAGCGCAAAACACAGCTCTCAATCTGGTGATTGCCTTTAATTATGGCGCCCGTGATGAGATTACGCGCGCCGCCCGCAGACTTGCCGAACAGGCGTGCGCCGGTGAAATTGATCCTGCCGATATTACGCCGCAACTGTTCGAGAGCAGGCTCGACACTAGCGGCATTCCCGATCCTGATCTGTTAATCAGAACGTCGGGAGAGGTGCGCCTGTCCAATTTTCTGTTATGGCAATCCGCCTATACGGAATTTGTGTTTGCCGATGTGAATTGGCCCGACTTCAGCGCAGAGCATTTGGCTCAGGCGATCAACGACTATCGCTCGCGTGATCGGCGCTATGGTGGGCGTAAGTCTTGTTCAATACGGTGACATTACTACCGCGACATTTTTCTTTAGGGGGGAGAT
Source organism: Alphaproteobacteria bacterium (assembly GCA_024279745.1). Lineage (GTDB taxonomy): Bacteria > Pseudomonadota > Alphaproteobacteria > Rhizobiales > Hyphomicrobiaceae > JAJRRE01. The sequence continues at coordinate 5,326 of JAJRRE010000313.1, read as the reverse complement.
CTTTGTTTAGGGCGACATTTTTCTTTAGGGCGACTTGGGCGAGCCGTTGCGTGTGCAGTGAACCGCCAAGCGTACAAAAGATGTGTGAATGTCACGCGCAAATCTCATCATACATGATCGGATCCCCTTAATCACAACCCGATCGCCGGGAGTTTAACCAACAGGATAGAAAAGCAATATGGGTGATAGCGGCCACAGGCCAGTAGAAGCCAAATCGGTATTTATCGATCTGCTGCCGCGCATCGGCTCGGCCCTGGTTTTGGCGGCGGTCGCCCTGGCATTGACCTATTGGGGATTGGGCCCGTTTGCGCTTCTAGTCGGTCTTGTTGCCGTTATCCTGAGCTGGGAATGGGGCGGCATGGTGCGCGGCGAGGGGCTTGATGGGGTGTTTGGTGTACACGCGGTCATCGTGATTTTGGCTGTGATTCTGGGGGCCAAGCATTTGATCAGCCTGTCGCTGGTGGTTTTGCTCACCGGGGCGTTAATTGTCGGCGCGCTACGCTTCGGGCAAAAGGCACGGCTGTCGGCATATGGTGTTTTTTATGCGGGGCTGCCGGTCGCGGCTTTGCTGTGGTTTCGCGGCGATGAGCCCCATGGGTTTTTCGCCATCATGTTTTTGTTTGCCGTGGTTTGGACCACCGATATGGGCGCTTATGCTGCCGGGCGCGCTATTGGCGGTCCGAAACTGTGGCCGGCCGTCTCTCCCAAGAAGACCTGGGCTGGATTGCTCGGCGGCGTTGGCAGTGCGGCCTTGGCGGGGATGCTATGTGCCACATTTCTACCCGGCGCTTCAGCCGCTAAGCTAGGGATTACAGCATTAATACTGGCGCTGATTTCGCAAGGCGGCGATTTGGCCGAATCGGCATTGAAGCGGCGGTTCGATGTCAAAGATTCCAGCTCGCTCATTCCAGGTCATGGCGGCTTTATGGACCGAGTTGATGGATTGGTAGCCGCAGTTGTGGCCGCAGCGATTTTCGCGCTTGCCGTTAATGCCGCCGCGCCGGCCAGGGCCTTATTGTTCTGGTTGTAACGGATCTTGTTTTATCACAATTGGGTCTTGTCCCAGGGAGACGCCAGATCATGCGAAAATCAACCGGGCCAGGGCTGCTCGGCGGGCGGACCGATACAGGTGACATATCCCCATCCCGGTTGACAGGTAACGGCAGCGGTGAGCGCAGAGCCGAATTAGAGCGCGGTTCAGGCCCAAATTCGCAAAAACGCCGTACCGCGCCTATTCGGCGGTTGTCAATTTTAGGCGCCACCGGCTCAGTCGGCACCAGTACACTGCAATTGGTTGATCATACGCGCGATGTCTTTGAGATTGTCGCGCTCACTGCCAACACCAATGTTGAAAAACTGGCGCAATTGGCGATCAAGTATAAAGCTGAATTGGCGGTTATTGCTGATGAGCGGCAATATGGCGAGCTGCGCGCGCTGTTGTCGGAGACGGGGATTGAAGCGGCCGCCGGGCCAAGCGGTCTGATCGAAGCCGCCTTGCGCCCCGCCGACTGTATTATGGCGGCGATCATGGGCGCGGCCGGGCTTCAGCCGACCCTGGCGGCAATCTCTCAGGGCAGCAGACTGGCGCTTGCCAATAAAGAATGTTTGGTTTGCGCCGGCGATTTGTTCATGCAGGCGGTTGCCACTGCCGGTACGGAGCTATTGCCCGTCGATTCAGAGCATTCAGCCGCTTTTCAAGCCTTGCAAGGGGCTCAGTCATGTGAGATTTCCCGGATCACGCTGACCGCCTCAGGCGGCCCGTTTCGCACCAGCACATTGGATGAGCTGCGCGCCGCCACGCCTGAACAGGCGCTCAAACATCCGAACTGGTCGATGGGGCGCAAAATCACCATTGATTCAGCCACCATGATGAATAAAGGGCTGGAGCTGATTGAGGCCTATCATTTATTCCCGGTGCGGATCGACCAGCTTGATGTCGTCATTCATCCCCAATCAATCGTACATTGTCTGGTGGATTATATTGACGGCTCGGTCTTGGCGCAGCTGGCCAGTCCCGATATGTGCACACCGATTGCCTATTCGTTGTCCTGGCCGGCACGGATGTCGTCGCCAACGGCCTCGCTGGATTTGGTGAAAATCGGGGCGCTGACATTTGAAGCCCCAGATTATGCCCATTTTCCCGCTCTGCGTGTGGCGAAAGAGGCATTGCAGCGCGGCGGTGCAGCGCCATTGGTTTTGAACGCTGCAAATGAAATCGCTGTTGATGCATTTCTGTGCAAAAAACTGGGATTTCTTGAAATTGCCCAACTGGTTGCCGATATGCTTGAGCAGGCAGATCGTCGGAATATGTTATCGGCACCGGCGGAGCTGGATCAAGTTTTGGCGCTGGATAGCGAGATCCGACAATTGGCACGCGGGTTGCTGGGACAGTATGGTTAGCTTTGGCTGACACTGGTTTTGCGGCACGGCATCTTTTGAGGTTGGCTCAAAACAAGACTATGTATCGTGATCGGTCATGCCGGGAGTTTACCTGCTGGCCGATACAACCATTGCGGAAACTGATATTGTGGCTGTTGGCACATCTTTGATTTAGCTGCGGCAGCTGAAATTTCAGCCAGAATCAGGCGCTGTCTGATAGCGAACCCAGGAGATTTTGCAGATGAACAGCATTGCTGTCCTATCGTCTTATGCGGGAAATATTATTTGGATTTTATTGGCCTTTTTGGTGGTTTTGACCATCATCGTGTTCATTCATGAGATGGGCCATTACCTGGTGGCGCGCTGGTGCGGTGTCAAAATCGAAGCGTTTTCCATCGGATTTGGGAAAGAAATTACCCATCGCTATGACAAACACGGCACGCGCTGGCGTCTGGCCTGGATTCCAATGGGTGGTTATGTAAAATTTGCTGGCGATATGAACGGGGCCAGCGTGCCGTCTCAAGAAACCCTTGACGCCATGAGCCCGGAAGAGCGCGATGGAGCGTTTCATCTTAAACCTTTATATCAGCGCGCGGCTGTTGTGGCTGCCGGGCCGATTGCTAACTTCCTGCTGGCAATCGTGATTTTTGCGTCTCTGTTTATGATTATTGGCAAAGTCACTCATGTCGCCCGTATCGATACCGTCAAACCGGGTAGTCCCGCAGCTTTGGCCGGGTTCCAGCCAGGAGATATCGTGCGCAAGATTGACGGCTCGTCAATCACTGGGTTGACGGATCTGCGAATGGCCGAACAATTTAACGGTGGTACGAAACTTGACTTTGAAGTGGAGCGCGGGGGGCAGCTGGTTAAATTGTCCGCCACTCCGAAAATGACGGATGTCAAAGTTTCTATCGGTGGGACGGCGCAAGTTGGCGTCTTGGGGCTCGATACAATTTTGTGGCGCTCGCAGGTGGGCGCCGTTCAAAAAGGCAGCGCGGCGGATGAAGCAGGATTGCAAACGGGCGATCTAATCACCTCGATTGATGGGGTTAAGGTCAAAACATTCAACGACTTAGTGAAAATCGTGTCACCGGCGGCGGGCAAAATCATGCGCGTTGAGTTTAAGCGTGGCAGCGTGGAATTGAGCACTACCATTACGCCCAAGACCGCGACTGTGACCGATGCAAAAGGCAAAGTTCATAAGGTTGGCCGCTTTGGGATCGGCAATTATCTCGATGATACTGCCTGGACGCATAAACGTTTTGGGCCCGTTGATGCGGTAATATTGGGGTCGAAAGAAACCTATACAGTGGTTTACCGCACGCTGAAATCCGTCAAAGACATGTTCTCGGGCAAGCAGTCGCCCAAACAGTTGGGCGGGATGTTGATGATCGCGGAAGTATCAGGAAAGGCCGCAGAACGCGGCGTCTCCGATCTTATGGAGCTGATAGCCTTCCTATCCATTAGTATTGGATTGATCAACCTGTTCCCGATCCCCATTTTGGACGGTGGTCACCTTATGTTCTATGCCTATGAAGCCATCCGCGGGCGCCCCCTGGGGGAGAAAGCGCAGGAGATTGGGTTTCGAATTGGATTAACTCTTGTGCTCATGTTGATGATTTTTGCGACATGGAACGATCTGATGCGAAAGGTCTCACAATGGGTGGGGACAGGGTAGATTGATAGCCGTTGGGGCATTCTTGCCACTTCCAAAAACCTTGCTGAACCGTTAAAAGAAGTGATGTTGTGAGTGGTTTGCGCTGTTGCGAATCACTCGTATTCTAGACATAGTGATTTATCCTGGATCAACCGGGGACTTCACGATTGGAACAGCTGAGCCTCAAATTATAGCAAGATCTAACAAGTTATAAATTGAGAAAAGTTTGTTCGCTTCAGTACAAACATCCGTCTGACGCCGACAGAATGGATGTTTTCGGGGGATCGGCGACGAACAGGGGCATACCCACGGAATGCTAATGTTTCGCAAAAAATACAATGGACGATTGCGTGTAGCGCTAATGTTGATGGTGGCATTTGCCTCGTTCAACGTTATCGGGGCGCTCACTTATGCCGGAACTGCAACCGCGCAGGTGATTTCAGACATCAGAGTGATTGGAAATAGGCGCATTGAGCCTGAAACCGTCACATCTTATCTGCAGTTCAATGTTGGCTCTCGCTACGACGAGCAAAAAGTCGATGAATCGCTACAGGCGTTATTCTCGACCGGGTTGTTCGCGGATGTCTTCATTGATCTGCAGGGCCGGGTTGTTGTCGTCACAGTAGTGGAAAATCCAATTGTGAGCCGCGTTGCCTTTGAAGGTAATAGCGATGTTGACGACGATACGCTGCGCGGTGAAGTGCAATTAAAATCAAGGTCTGTATTTACCCGCTCGCGGGCCCAGGCCGATGTGCAGCGCATCCTTGATGTCTATCGTCGGCAGGGGCAATATGCAGCGCAGGTCGAACCCAAACTGATCAAGCTTGATAATAACCGCGTGAATGTCGTGTTCGAGATTACCGAGGGGCATGCCACCAAAGTTAAAAGTATCAACTTTATCGGCAATCAGGCGTTTTCAGATTCGCAATTGCGCGACATTATCACCACGTCCCAGGCTGGTTGGTTCGACTTCTTTAAAACTGGTGCCGGCGTGTACGATCCAGACCGGGTAACGTTTGACCGCGAATTGTTGCGCCAATATTACCTGAAGAATGGCTATGCGGATGCACGCGTGATTTCTGCGGTCGCGGATCTCGATAGCGATGGGTCTGGGTTCTTCTTGACCTATACGATTGAAGAGGGACCGCGATATACATTTGGTAATGTCGAAATTCAATCATCTTTGGCTGAAATTGATCCGGCGGCTTATCGAGATCAATTGCTTACGCAGTCGGGGCAGGTGTTTAATGCATCTTTGATCGATAAGTCAGTCGAAAAACTGACGCTGTC
>JAJRRE010000312.1 GCA_024279745.1 Alphaproteobacteria bacterium | reverse complement strand
ATTTATGATCGATTTTGTCGAAATTCTCCGCCAGTCAGGTAAATATGGCGCGATTAGCGTCTGGACCTTGTTCAAACTGGTTTTACTGCGCCTGCCAGCTTATACGGAACTATTATTGGCATTTGCGGTTTTGGTTGGGTCTATTGTGACCATGTTGACACTCAGTCGTAAGTCCGAGTTAACCGTCATGCGCGCGGCGGGTATGTCGATCTGGCAATTTATGTGGCCGGGCCTGGCCATCGCCTTTTTGCTCGGGATCTTTGCCGTCACGGTCTACAACCCGGTCGCTGCTAAATCCCGTGCCAAGGCCGAGCAGCTATTTGCCAAGGCGTTTGGGCGTAAGTCGTCGATCCTGCAAGGAAAATATGCATCTGGATGGTTGCGGCAAGATAGTGTCGACGGACAATCCGTTATCTCCGCCCGCGCCGTGGCTGACCGGGGGCGCGCCCTGACCACAGTAACCGTGTTCCAGTTTGACCGGAATTATAAATTTATTGAACGGATCGACGCGAGCAGCGCCGTCCTGCATAATGGCTACTGGAAATTGTCCAATGCGGTGGTGTCGCGAACCGATGGCGTTCCCAGGACTTATGGAACCTATATCCTGAGCACGTATCTCACACCTGAACGGGTTTCAGACGCCTTGGGAACGGTGCTCTCATTATCTTATTGGGATCTGCCTGGCTTGATCGAAGTTGCTGAGAAAGCAGGACTTTCATCAAATCAATACAGGATTCAATATGAGCTGCTGAAAGCCCGCCCGTTTCTGTTTGTTGCGATGGTCCTTTTGGCTGCAACTGTGTCATTAGGGTCATTTCGCTCTGGCAACATCCAGTCTATGGTCATTGTGGGGATGCTAGGGGGTTTCGGATTCTTTCTAGTGTTAGAAGTGTCTCGCCAATTGGGTGTGGCAGGGCTGGCGCCACCGGTATTTGCTGTGTGGATACCAGTTTTGGCTGCGAGTATGGTCTGTATAACGGTGTTATTGCACCAGGAGGACGGCTGAGTGATGCGTCTGACGCGAAAACCGCTAAGAAAAGGCGGAAAATCGCGCGTCCAGGGTCTGAAGGGATGCTGGGACGTGGCAGGCTTGCTAAGGCGTGCCCCTTTGATCGGGGGCTACTGCCGGAGTGACGCCGAAATTGCGCCTTTAGGGGCTTCTGCAAGAGGTGCTTTTGCAGCAAACTTGCGCACCTGCGCCATTAGTGTGCTCGCGCTCACTGCAATGACACTATCACTCGCGCCTGAACCGGCTTGGTCACAGGCAGCGGAATTCCCTAAAACACCTGGTGGAATTTTTGGCGGATCGCCGGAATTACCTGACAAATCACAGCCGCTGCAGCTGCAGGGAGACGAGCTGTTATACGACAGCAAGAGAAACCGTGTCACCGCGCGCGGCAATGTTGAAATCTTCTATAACGGCTATTCATTGACGGCACAGGAAGTTATCTATGACCAAAGTGCCAGGACATTAACGGCTAGTGGCAATGCCATAATAAAAGATCCCAACGGCAATATCACCAGAGGTGAATTGTTGACGTTGACCGATGACTTCCGCGATGCCTTTGCGCAGTCATTAAGTGTGACTTCAGCCGACAACACGCGCATAACTGCCCGCAATGCCATCCGGCGTGATGGTGAAATAACCGTGTTTAACGACGGTAAGTTCACACCTTGTCAAAGTGATCCCGGACGCCCGCCGTTATGGTGTATTGGCGCGTCGCGCATAACACATAATCAGGCTACCAAGACAATTTCATACCAGGATGCAAGATTTGAATTCTTGGGTGTGCCGGTGTTCTACCTACCCTATTTTGAGCATGCTGACTCTACTGAAAAACGTCGGTCTGGATTTTTAGTTCCTGTGATCTCGCAGTCCACAACGCTCGGTTTCAGCATCGAAACGCCCTATCACTTCGCCCTCGACCCGTCCTACGACTTCTTGTTCCATCCTCGTTACATGGCCGAACAAGGAATTATGTGGCAAGGGACATGGCGGCAAAAACTACGCAACGGCCAGTACAACGTGTCTATCGCTGCGCTGGATCAAACTCCCGATCCAAATGCATGTACAGATTTTCTCGCCAAAGGCTGGCGCGGCAGCGTTGAGACCCACGGTGTGTTTTCATTGTCGTCCTGGTGGTCGTTTGGATGGAATGCCATTATTGAAAGCGATGACTCGTTCCGCCGGGCGTATAAACTTGATAGTGTCTTGCAAACTGACCGGGTCAATTCGGTTTATTTGCGCGGGCTCGGCGATCGCAGCTATTTTTCAATCACCGGGTATCATTTCGGTGGTTTACTGGTCTCCGATGATCCACGAGCCGAATCTGTCGTCCATCCGGTAATCGATTGGAATTATGTCTCTAAGATGCCGGTATTTGGCGGCGAGCTAAGCGCCAATGCCAATGTCTTGGCACTGAGCCGTTCCGATGGATCTGTGGCCGCTGGCAAACCGGATGGTGTCGATTCCAATCATATCGTTGCAGAAGTGAACTGGCGCAAAAAGTTGATCGACGGTCTTGGCCAGGTCTGGACGCCGTTTGCCAGTCTTCGCGGTGACGCCTACCACTTTGCCAATCAACCCTATCCTGATAACCCAACTGTTCTACAGCCTGACGACACGGTAACGCGCGGAATGGCGACATTGGGGATGACCTATGCCTACCCGTTCGTTACCAATACCAACTGGGCCTCTCATGTTATAGAACCGATCGGCCAAATTATTGTGCGGCCGGCAAAAGTCAGACAGCGCAACCTGCCTGACGAGGATGCCAAAAGCTTGGTTTTGGACGATACATTGCTGTTCGATACCGATAAGTTCTCTGGCTATGACAGGCTGGAGACCGGCACACGCGCCAATGTGGGGTTTCAGTATACCTTCCAGGCCTATAATGGCGGATATGCAAGAGCTATTGTTGGTCAAAGTTTCCATCTTGCCGGTGACAACGCGTTTAAAAACCCAGCGCAGGAACTAGATAAAAATATCGGCACAAGCACGGTGTTCTCGGCGGCCACTGGGCTGGAAACAGATCGCTCGGATTATGTTGCAGGATTATATCTGGCACCCAACCGCAATTTCCGTTTGATAGCGCAGGCGCGCTTTGACAACAAAAACTTGCAATTGCAGCGCCAGGATTTGTTTGCTTATGCCAATTTGGGCCCCTTTGTAGCGCAAGCCACATATGCCTATAACCGCAATAGTTCAGCCATCGGGACGATCACACCGCAGCAGGATGTGTCAGCATCTTTGGGGATTAAGCTTACTGATTTCTGGAGCCTTCGCAGCACCATTCGGTATGACATCGATGAGAACTTCTTATTGTCAGACTCGGTTGAGTTGAAATATGCAGACGAGTGTTTCGTGCTTGCGGTATCCTATGGTGAAGCCCATACGCTATCCAACGGCGCCGAAACTGATCGGACGGTCAGCATTCGGTTTGCATTGAAACATATTGGCGAATTTAATACGGGGCCAACTGATCTCAACTCCAGTAGTTTTGTCAATCAAGACAAATAACGGGCAAGACAAATAACTGGCTAGTTTGGTTTTCCCTTAGAGCAGGTCCGACTTGTGTGGAATTCGATTCATGCCGAAGGGCCGCTCTCAAGCCCTTGCCTAACGGTTTTGAATTCGCGATTTTGATGGAAGCCCCCCGTGCAATTGCACGTCAACGCCATGACTTGTGATTGCACGTCTACGACATGACTTGTACTTGCACGTCTACATTTTGACTGGCTTCCATCTCAATCGATCGGGCCCTGGGCCAGCAGTCTTGGGACAGCTATCATTCAGCTTGGCCGCTGCTGCCGCAGTCAGCTGGCCATAGCGACCAGAATCAGTGACCTGACTGGCATTTTTATGCGCTGATGATGTCATTGGCTTGCCACTGTTATGTGGATATCCTTACCAGGTGGCACTAAAAATTGTAGGATTGGCTAATCGAATCACCAGATTGGTAATAAGGGTTTCGCGATATGATTGGCGCATTCATTCGTACTGTCGCTATATTTGCTCTGGCTGGGATAGTCTCCTTTCTTGCCGGCGCAACCTTTGTCTCGTCCGATGTCGCGCAAGCCGCACAACGGGAGCAAGCAGCAACGTCGGCCCGCAATAGCCGCTCAAGATCGAGGCACTCGATTGTTGTAATGGTGAATGATTCGCCGATTACAAAGTTTCGCATCCAGCAACGCGCGGCATTGCTGTCCTTGCAAACCAATGTCGGCAAATCGGTGCGCAAGCGCTTTGATCGTATGATCCGGTCCAAGCGCACACGGCAGGTGTTTCAAAAAATGCAGCGCGACGTGATTAATTCAAATCAAGGCAAGAGCCGCGAACAATTAATCAAAATCTTTCGCGCCCGGCAAAAACGATACGCGCAGGGCTTGCAAAAAAAGGCCATAT
>JAJRRE010000311.1 GCA_024279745.1 Alphaproteobacteria bacterium | reverse complement strand
TAATCTGAAGAAGCTCGTTGATATGGGATATATCCATTATAAACGTTCCGAAACAGATAAGCGTTCGGTGCGGGTCAGTTTGACGGAACGGGGCAAAGACGCCTGTGCGATCGTTTCTGATCTGTATCAGCGCCAATTGGCATCGGTGGAGACCGTTGGCGAAGTGCGCCAGGCCGATTTCCAGAATTTGAACCGCTCGCTGGTGCGACTGGAGCGTTTCTGGTCAGACCAAATTCGCTACCGGCTATAGACTTAAGCGGACAGAAAAGAGCTGAATAGAACGGGAGACTAAGGAAAAAGTCGGTTGGGGGATCGGCGTTTTCCACAGGCCTCGCACTCAAACTGATGGGGATGGTGCCTTTGGCGCTGTCCCCGTTTTTCGTTTATGATCAAAGTCTTCATAACAGTTTGCTGCTGGAGGGGGCTGATCTGTGGCCCGCTGGCACCAATCGCTGCAGCTTGCACCCCTCCCACATGATTGTGTCTTCATATTTCCCCATTTTTACCTCATTGTTCAATTTGCTGCCATGGTTACTGATTCATTCAGGTGACGATGGCGAATTCATATGAGCCGCACACTATACGGAGCGTTTTCGCTATTCGGGCGTTATTGCTATTTGGAGCGATGATGCCAAATGTGGGGCGCTCGGATCATGTGGAAATTCGGATCAGGTGGGAACAATGGCGCGGGGCCGTAAAATCATGTCACGACTGAAAAATAACGGTGCTGTTGCTACACTGCTGGCGGGAGTGATGCTGGTCGCAACTGCGGCTGCCACCTCGGCAATAGCACAGGACGGCAATCAGTGGATGCGGTTCGCCTCCGGCGATGGCAGCTATGACGCGGTCAGCACACGCGATTTTGGCCGGCGCTGGGAGAAGAACCCGCCGCGCGGTTACCCCACTTTGTCGAAAGACAATATTGCGCCGATGAAGGCTGCGATTAAGCGCTATCAGAAAATTGTTAAAAATGGCGGCTGGCCGAAGATTCCCAAAGCAAAAATGCGGCCCAACTACTACCATCCAGCGGTCGCATTGATGCGGAAGCGCCTGATCATGTCCGGCGATCTGAGTGCCAGTGCCGGGATCTCGCAAAATTATAATTATACTGTCGAAAAAGCCGTGCGACGCTTCCAGGCATCGAATGGTTTGACGCCGACTGGCGTGGTCGACCGACGGACATTGGGCGCACTTAATGTGTCAGCCAAGGCCCGGTTGAAGCAATTGCGAGTTAATCTGCGGCGGCTAACCAGGCTGTCACGCTCGGCGTCCAAGAAACGATATGTGATGGTTAATGTTCCCGCGGCACAAATTGAAGCTGTCGAAGGAAACCGGGTCGTATCGCGTCATTCCGGCGTGGTTGGTAAAGCCTCACGCCGCACGCCGTTGCTGCGCTCCTCCATTCGCGAATTGAATTTCAATAAAGTGTGGTATCTGCCGCCGACCGTTGTGAATAAAGATCTAATTCCCAAGGGCCGCCGGATGGCGCGGCGGGGCAAGGACGTGTTGAGCAAGTTCCACATTGACGCCTATTCGAACGGCCGCAAACTCGATCCCAAAAAGATCAAATGGAACTCCTCACAGCCGTTCCGCCTGTCCTATCGCCAGCAACCGGGCAAGGACAATCCTCTTGGCTTCATGAAAATCAATTTTGACAATCGCTATTCGGTTTATTTACACGATACGCCCAAACAGTCGATCTTCGGGCGGAATTTCCGCGCCGCCAGTTCCGGCTGCGTGCGGGTGCAGAATATTGGCAAATTGGCTGCCTGGATCTTGAAGTATAATGATGGCTGGAGCCGCTCGCGCATCGAAGGTTTTCGCAAAAGCGGCAAGACCCAGAATGTGCGCGTGAAAAAACCGGTGCCGCTTTACATGGTCTATCTGACCGCCTGGGTGACAAAGGATGGGGTTGTGCAATTCCGCCGCGATTTATATGGCCGCGATGGAGTTGGGCGCACCGCGTCGGCTTATTAAGGCCAGCGCCGGCGGATGTATAGCTAACTTTGATATTATGGAAAGCTCAGATCACCCGGCGCCGCACCGGGGGAAAGCCGCCACATCGGGCGAAAAACGTAGACAATTATTCATTGGAATTTGGTACCGGCTGGTCTTTGAAACTGGGCTAATGAAGCCGGGTGTCTATAGTGCCGGGTTGGACAATGAGGTCTTGCTAGGTGTGGTTGTGTTGTTGTCGAGCACCGCCGCCGCCGCCGGTGTAGGCCCAGATTTTCGTACCTCAGATTGGCCGGTTGCCGTTTTGTAAACGATGCCGGGCTGCTGCTGGCCGGGCAATTTCGTTTCAGCAAATTGCTGCACCAAATCAATGCGCTGCGGACAATTTTTGGCATTGGCCGAGCGGTGCAGGCTCAATGCTTCGGCTTTGAGCAATTGATGGCTTTTAAACCGTTTGCCATAGCCGGTTGGATTTCCGTTCTTCCAGGAAACCGCTTCCATCAAACTGCGCGGCAAACCCTTTCTTGCGGTTTTCTCAGCGTCGGCAATTCTCAACATCCGCTTAAAGCGTTGATCCAACGCCAAGTGAAGTCCGGTGCAATTCAGCCCGCGTTCCCATGAAGACAGCAAATAATTGCCATCAGGTTGATGGCCGTAATTTGGCGGCAATTGAAACGATGACGAGGCGCCAATGCAACCGGACAAAATAACCGCAACGACCGCGCTGGCAGCGACCGTAGTTATGCGCCGGTTCAAGGCTGACCGATCAGATAAATTATGGAAAATGCTGGCTTGCATGGTGTCCCAAAGGTCGATCAAACACTAGGAACAAGGCTCCCCAAACAATAGCGTCGGCAGCTCAAATCTGCTGCACGCTTGGAGAACATCTTTACGCTGTAGCAGCCGTTAACACTGTTCGGTTTTTAATTCCACCGCATAGACATGCTATCGACAGATAGTTTGCGCGAAGAGTTCACTAATCGCTCAAAAGTGCTCTTTGAGAGGGCTTAAACTGCTGGGGAGCAGATAAGATATTGTGTCCTTGAGACGGCCTGCCGTGAGAATTTCGCCGACGAAAAAGCGCCGTGGTCAGGGACTTTTGCGCTTCGCCGCGCGTTATCTTGGTTAAAGCGTGCCGCTCAGGTTCATCTGGTAAATTGACGTTCATCAGCCAGATCAAGGGCGTGATTGCGTCGCCAAGTCGCGGATGAAACGTTTGCCCCTGTTGACCCCAGTCAAATTCAGATCAAAATTTGGTGCGACAAGTGGCCAAAGGGTATTCGAATACGGATTTAGCGTATAGTAATCACGCTAGTAGTTTGGTATCGAACCGGCCGATCAGAACAAAAGTAGATACAAGTTAAGCGAAGTCAGGACATCTTGCATGGATTACGCCGCAAAATTCAAAAAAGCCATCTCGGACCTGCGCGAAGAAGGCAATTACCGAGTTTTTGCAGATATCCGGCGCCGCCAGGGTACCTTCCCCACCGCTACGCATTTCTCTGATGACGGCGAGCGCAAAGTAACGGTCTGGTGCTCCAACGACTATCTGGGCATGGGCCAACATCCGGATGTGTTAGCGGCCATGCATGAAGCGGTCGATACCGCAGGCGCCGGGGCTGGCGGCACACGCAATATTGCCGGCACAACTCATTATCATGTTCAGCTGGAGCGCGAGCTGGCCTCGCTGCACGGCAAGACATCGGCGCTGTTGTTCACCTCCGCCTATGTCGCCAACGACGCGACCCTTTCCACATTGCGCAAATTACTACCCGGTCTGATTATCTTCTCCGACGCCAAAAACCACGCCTCGATGATCGAAGGCATCCGCCGCGGCAACGGGCCCAAGCAGATCTGGCGCAACAATGATCTGGCCGATCTGGAAGCCAAACTGAAAGCCGCCGACCCTGACGCGCCCAAGCTTGTCGCCTTTGAAAGCGTCTATTCCATGGACGGCATCATTGCGCCAATCGGTGCGATTTGCGATCTGGCCAAGAAATATGG
>JAJRRE010000310.1 GCA_024279745.1 Alphaproteobacteria bacterium | reverse complement strand
TCAACAGAAAAATCTGCTTGAATGGGCGGATGTCTTGTTGGATCATCCCAAATAAGTTGACCAGATCGATTGGTTGCAAAGCTAATCAGGGGATTTGGCCAGATCGGTCGGCGGGCAGACTGCCCGGTCGTAGTGGTGTATGGTAGTTGGGCGCCGGGCTGGTACACTTGTTTTGCAAATGCGCGTGACCACTTGTCTGGCATAGTGTGCAAAAATAGCCGCTGTGCCTGTGTAGGCAAATAAAGATCTCGGGCAAACAAAGATCTTGGGCAAATGAAGATTTGCCGTCCTGACGAGTTTGAAGAGCAGAAGAAGGTTGGTCCTATTGGCCAGCTGGTAGAGGAGATGTGATGATGACGATGGAAAAAGTGCCGATGACTACTGGTGGGTTTACCGCGCTCGAAACCGAGCTGCAGCGCCTTAAGTCAGAAGAGCGCCCGCGCATCATCAGAGCCATTGCCGAAGCGCGCGCTCATGGTGATCTGTCGGAGAATGCTGAATATCATGCGGCCAAGGAACAGCAGAGCTTCAATGAGGCCCGCGTGAGCGAGCTTGAAGACAAGGTTGCGCGTGCCGATGTAATCGACGTCACCAAGATGTCCGGCGATACGATTAAATTCGGCGCAACGGTCTCGCTGGAAGACGAAGATACCGAAGAGCAGGTGGTTTACCAGATTGTCGGCGCTGATGAAGCCGATGTGAAGGCTGGTAAAGTTTCGATCAGTGCGCCGATTGGCCGGGCTTTAATTGGTAAGTCAGAAGGCGATTCAGCCGAATTCACGACACCGGGCGGGTCGCGATCCTATGAAGTGCTGAAGATCAGTTATAAATAGCTGAGCTATAAATAGCTGAGCTATAAATTGCTGACGCATCATTGCGCCGCTATCGTTGTCGCCAGGCTCGATCGAAATTTTAGATCGCCCAGCAGCGAGGAACGAACACCAGATTGGCCGGCTTTGTCATTTGATGAGGCTGGTCATTTTTCGTCCAGGCCTGGCGAAATATTTCGCAGCGCACAGCAGACAGAGCCGGGTTTTGACTGCTTATCAAATGGCATTGAGGTTATGGCGCTGCATCGCCAATTAATGTCGCCCTTTTGGTTGCGAGTTTGATCTTGCCGCACAGCTCAACCAAAGCGTTCACGCCAGCATGGCACGGGAGAGGATTGGGTTGTGTGGTCCGGCTGAGCCGCTACCGGCTGAGCCGGTGTCGCTTGAGCCGGTAGCGGTGCTGGGGCGGCTTCGTAAACGCCGCGAGCAATGGCACGCGCCAAGGTGTTGGCGGCGAGGGCGCCAAGCCGGGCCAGGGCGGCTGGATCAGCGGGGAAGGATTTAACACCGGTCGCTAAGGCAAACACGGTATCGCCATCAAGCGGTGTGTGGACCGGGTAGATCGCGCGGGCCAAACCGGTTTGGGCCATAACCGCGAGGCGGTGGCATTGCGCTTTGCTAAGCGCGGCATCAGTAGCGATGATTGCCAATGTTGTATTTTGAATGCGTTGATCATCTTCCCCGCCGCCTTTCAGGCGCGGCGCGAGATCGTCTGCAGAAATATTTGCAGGGAAGCCGAGGCCGCCAAATTCATTTTCGCGTTCAAACGGCGCCGCCCAGAATTGTGGACCGTTCCCGATGGTCACCTGGCCGACCGGATTGACCGCTGCCAAAGCGCCGATAGTTATTCCCTCAATCATGTCGGACGCGCTGCCAAGTCCGCCTTTAACATTGGCGCAGGTTGCGCCGGTGCCCGCGCCCACGCTACCCAAATTAAAATTTCGCCCAACGGTTTTGCAAGCTTGCAATGCCAGATTTTCATAGGGTGAGCGCTCGCCCCAATCTTTGTCGCCGCCATTCAGCAGATCAAACAGGATCGCCTGCGGGACAATCGGGATGATGGCCGGCGCTTCAACAGGGCCAAGCCTGAACCCGGTGCCGCGCTCACGCAGCCAGGATTGCACGCCGCTCGCCGCACTAAGCCCAAACGCCGATCCACCCGACAGTACAATTGCGTGAACCTGGTCGACGGTGCTGGCGGGATGCAGAGCGTCGGTGTCGCGGGTCCCCGGTGCGCCGCCGCGCACATCTATCGCTGCTGTCACCGGCGCATCTGGAATGAGAACCGTAACGCCTGAACGCAGCTTATGGTCTGTGCCATGGCCGACACTGAGGTGGGCAACGTCAGTGATCAGATTGCGGCGGCTTGAGGCGCTCATGGGACGTTCCACTTGGTGAATGGTTTCATTCTTGATTCAGCCGCACGGTGTGTGGGCAGGTGGGTGCTGCAAATATGACTGCAGTGACAATATCGCGACTAGTTTGGCAAGTTTATTGGCCCTGCGACACAAAAGGTCTTGCGTGCCGCAATTGGTACAGTAACCTAAAAATAGGAACACTATGGCCTGACCATCTTATCAGCGGTTAAGGTTTTAGTAACCGGAACGGACTGACAGTACTACTTATGTTGGAAGACGACAGTAGACTGGGTGGTTGAACTTTAAGCCTTGGAGGGCTTTTTAAGATGGCGGAACTTGGCGCCCCAGTGGCCGTAGCCGATTTGGTACGGACCATTGACGACAATCGCGACGATCCTTGCGTTGCTTACAAAATTCTGCAGCAGAGCATGGCGGAATACATAAAGACGGGGGCCGAGATTCCGGCGGCCCTGCGCCAGATTGAGAAGGATCTCAGTGTGGAGTGCTTTGCCGAGTCGCAAGGCCGCTAAAGTCCGCATGGCCGCTTGAGCCCACTGGGCTGTAGGGTGTACTTGTGTGCAAAAAACTGTGCGCGTGCTGACGTCTGCAGGGCTGGCTGACCATTGGCCGCCGCAATGCTGTTTGTGGCTAGGCTTGTTTGGCTGGCGAATGCCGCGCGGTGTATGGTGCAGGCGTCTCGGGGCTGCGTCTTGCGCGATAGTCTAATCCAACAGCTCCAGATTGTCTCCCATGCGCTTATATATGCGATAGGACGGTACGTTCGAATTACCCTCGCTATTGAACCTAACCGCGCCCAAAACTGTTTTGAACGTTTTTGTGCCAAGCAGGGCCGACAGTTTGATTTTCTGTGTGTCTTGCGCCGCTTCAACCGCTTGCCGCCAGATCTGCACGGCGACATAGCCAAACAGGGCGGTGACCGGGATGGCAGCATTGGCCTTTTTCAGCCTCGCCAATATTTTGCCGGCATCAGGAAAATCGCGCGCCCGTGGCGCCATGGTGATCAGGGTTTTGTTTCCCATCGGCCCGGCGATCCTCAAATATTCCTTTGCAGCCATTATGTCGGGCGCAATGAATTGTGCGGAATGTCCGGCGGCGAAAAACTGCCGCGTCACAATTGCCGTCTCGCTGACATAGCTGGTGATATAAATGGCGGCGGCTTGCGAGGCGCCGAGCCGGGCAACCAGGCGCGAATAATCTTTTTCACCGGCACGCAGGGTGGTGCGATAAATATCGCGATGATCGCGCTGCTTTAACATGGTCTCTACGCCGCCGGCCTGCGCCATGGTAAACAAGGTGCGGTCGTGCACGATGGCGATACGTGATTTACCGAATTTGGTTGCTAAAAATTGTCCAGCAATCTTTCCTTGCAAATCGTCCTGCCCGGCGAGGCGAAATATTCCTGGGCCGGCGCGCGGGCTAGTGAAGCGGCGGTGTCGATTGATAGGGTCGATCTGAATGAGATCGGTGCTGGCAGCATAAATCTTCGCCGCCGCGATGGTGGCGCGGCTGCAACCATGACCAATGACCAATTTGGTGGTGGTTGTTGTGAGCTTGCGGGCTATCTCAATTGCTGCGGTTGCGCTGCATTTATCGTCGATCACTTGCAAGGTTAACAACCGCACGGAATGGCCGATGCGAACGCCGCCCGCACGGTTGATATCGTTGGCCGCCATTTGCGCCCCAATGGCCTGGGAGGTGCCGCGCGCCTGATAGCGTCCACTCATCGGCCCGACCACAGCAATAGCAAGATCCATCGCCGTCGCTGCGGGCATGGCAGCGGCCAAACCTGCAATACAGCCCAGCAGAAGCCCGCCAACTCGCGCCAAACGGTCAGACTTTTGGCGTCGCCCCCTGGCCGGTTGATGGCCTTCGTTTGGCGCCGTTTGGGGATAGGTTTTCGTCAGGTCCCAAGCGCTTCTTCTAGCGGCGTGTAGGGGCGGCCAAGGGCCTTTGCCACAGGCTCGCAAGTGATTTTGCCGTTCCAAATGTTCAGTCCATTACCCAGATGCGGATCGTCATGCAGCGCCTGGCGCCAGCCCTTATCGGCCAATGCCAGCGTGAACGGCAAGGTAACGTTATTCAGCGCGTGGGTCGAGGTTTTAGGAACGGCGCCGGGCATGTTGGCGACACAATAGTGAACGACGCCATCTACAACATAAGTCGGCTCATCATGGGTGGTGGCGTGGGAGGTTTCGGCACAGCCGCCCTGATCAATGCACACATCGACAATCACCGAGCCCTTTTTCATGGTCTTGAGCAACTCCCTGGTGATCAGTTTGGGCGCAGCAGCACCGGGAATAAGGACGCCGCCAATGACTAGATCGGCGCGCGCCAAATGGTGGCTGATGGCGTCGCGGGTCGAGTAAACCGTATTGAGCGCGCGATCGAATTGTTGCCACAGCCGGCGCAGCTGATCGACATTGCGGTCCAAAACCCACACATCGGCCCCCATGCCAAGGGCAATATGAATCGCATGAGCGCCAACAACGCCGCCGCCCAGCACCACTACTTTGGCGGGATCAACACCGGGGACACCGCCGATCAAAATACCGTGGCCGCCATGGGCTTTTTCCAAATAATAGGCCCCGGCCTGAATTGATAGCCGTCCGGCCACTTCCGACATGGGGGCAAGTAGGGGCAGGGAGCCGGCATTGGACGTGACCGTTTCATAAGCGATGCAAGTCGCGCCGCTTTTTATCAGATCGTCGGTCTGCGCAACGTCGGGCGCCAGATGAAGATATGTGAACAATATTTGATCCGGGCGTAACATCGCTCGCTCGCTCGGCTGCGGTTCTTTGACCTTAACAATCATGTCAGCCTTGGCAAAAATACCGGCGGCATCAGGGGAGATGCTGGCGCCGGCGCTTTCATAATCGCTGTTTGCCATGCCGATGCCGTCACCCGCGCCGCTCTGGACAATGATGTCATGGCCATGAGCTTTCAACTCGCCAACGGAAGCCGGGGTGAGGCCAACACGATACTCGCTGACTTTAATTTCCGTGGGAACACCAATAAGCATAAGACGCTCTCCTTTGGGTCGGCGGCGCCGGAGCCCTTGATTGTTGCGCGCCCTTATCGGCACGTCTTAAAGAACAGAGTTTAAGCGCGGTACGGCAACCAGCTGCCATAATGCCTCGTCTCATCGAATATATTCCTGCTTGTGCGGGAAATCTTCTCAATATCAATTATAATTTATTGATTGTGCGCGAGAAATGTTCGACATTTGTGGGAAATATACGAATTATATTCGAATTGGTATCGAGTGACGCTTTGAATGCCGCAGGAGTTATTGTTCGATGGACGATACGGACCGCAAGATTTTATTGGCGCTGCAGCAAGATTGCCGCCTGTCGATTGCCGAGCTGGGCGGGTTAGTCAATTTGTCGGCGTCGGCCTGTCATCGGCGGGTGAAGCAGCTTGAGGAGAGCGGCGTGATTGAGCGTTACGGCGCGCGGCTTAATCGGCGCCTGCTGGGCTATCACATCGAGTTTTTCGTTGAAGTTGAATTAATGGGCCAGAGCCTGGAAATTCTTGATCTGTTTGAAACGGCAGTGGCCCGGATGGATGAAATCCTGGAATGTCATTTGATGGCCGGGAGCACAGATTATTTGTTGCGGGTTGTGGCGGCGGACGTCGAGGATTTTGAGCGCATACATCGGGACCAGCTGACAAAGTTACCGAATGTATCAAATATCCGTTCCAATCTGGCCATTCGCACCGTTCGCGCCTGGAGCGGTTATCCGCTGCGCAAAGTGCTTGGGCAGCGGTAAAGCAAATTTTGAACCAAACTGGATCTTCACTTAATTCACGATTTTGATATGGAACTGAGATTACGCATGTTGTGGATCGGGGGTTTGATCGAAAGTTTGCAGCGCCCGTGTGATTGCAATTCTATGGATCTCGACGGGGAAAGCGTCCTCTTCCAGTAGGTTTCGAATGGCTGGGATTGCAATGAATTTTGGTTTCGCCGCCGCCCGCTCGTCAAGGAATGTTTTTGTGGTCGCGGCCGTGCCCATGGCCGATGCTTTATTGGCCTGTTCAGCAAAAAATAAATATGTGGTGGCAACGCGTTTATCAATTTCAACAAGAATTCGGCCCAGATTCTGCAATCGCGGCGCGGTGTAACCAGTTAGTTTAATTAATTCGTCTTGCGCTGCCTGACGCGGTGATTGGCCGACGGCCACGCTGGCGGTTGGCAGATAATACGACGAGCTGTGCAGCCCTTGCACATAGAACGGCATAACAAGCGCTTGATTTGCGTCATCCGTTGCAAACACCGTAACGATATCGGCTTGCGAGATGTGGACCATGCTTGAATAAAGACCAAGGAATGTCGGCCAGCCGGTT
>JAJRRE010000309.1 GCA_024279745.1 Alphaproteobacteria bacterium | reverse complement strand
CGGTCATCTGCTTGTTGGTGGTGCCCTGGCGCTGGAGCGCTTTGCCGCGCCGCCGACCTGGGTGCATACCGCGCTGTGGATCCCGCTGACCATTATTTTCACCATTGCCCTGCTGCCGCGCATCAAGGGCGCGATGGTCGGCCTGCAATGGGCGCTGCGCATGCACGGGTTTACGCCAGGCAATGAGGAAATCGACGATGGCGGCCTGAAACCTCACAATCGCGACAGTTAGAGTGCGGGGGAACACCTTGGTGTGGCGCTAAATTAATCGCGAGATTAGGCCGATGGTTCGCTGCCATTGCGGTGCGAAGCCACATATTTGGCGCAGCCTCGTGCGTTGTTGTCGCCTTGGATGTAACCACCCCGCCCCAGCACCAGGGATAACTGGTGCTGCAACAAGCAAATTCTTTGTAATTTTGCCGCCGCGCTCATATTATCCAACAGATTGACGTCGCATGGCCACGCCGTTTCCAGTCTGACCAAAGTAAGCAGTGCAATGACCAAACCCAGCACATTAACAGGTGCAAATCCACCCGCCGCTGCCAAACGCGTCTCCGGCCGCCCGGTTGATGCCGCAACGCTAATCCTGGTGGATTGCGCCCAGGGCCTGCCGCGTGTTCTGATGGGCCAGCGGCGCCTGGATCTGGCATTTATGCCGGGAAAATATGTATTCCCTGGTGGCCGGGTGGATAAGATCGACAAATCCATTGAGCCGTCCACGGATCTGCGGGCGGTCGAGGCCACAAAACTCTTGCACGACATGAAAGGCGCACCCAGCCAGGCCCGCGCCCGCGCGATAGCAATGGCCGCCATTCGTGAGACCTTTGAGGAGGCGGGAATTTTGATCGGTGAGCAGCAAAAAGTGAACGATAAGCCACTGGATGCAAACGCCGATAGCGCAGACCTGGCGCGCCCTGAAGCAGAAAAACCACATACCGAGCGCCCCTCCTCGTGGTTGCAGTTTAGCGAACTGGGCGTGACGCCAAGCCTTGACAAACTTACCTTTTTTGCCCGCGCCATTACCCCGCCGGGACGCACGAGGCGCTTTGATACACGCTTTTTCTGTGCCGATGCGTCTTCGGCAATCTGCCTGTCTACGGACCGCCGGGATGGCGAATTATCCGCCCTGCAATGGCTGACATTGGAAGAAACCGCAGATTTTGATTTGCCGGGCATCACACGCGTCATTTTGGAGGATTTATCTGAACGCCTCGCCGAAGGTATGTTGTCGCTTCAAGATGAGCCCGTACCCTATTATTATTTTCTGAATGGTAGTTTTCGCCGCGAATTAATCACAACCGGTGACGACTGAACCGTCATCGATTGCGCTCTATGCGCAGCTTATCCGGCTTGACTTTACGCCCGCGGCCTGTAAATTGCGCGACCTGAACACATTGGCAGGCAGCACCACAGATGCGCCGCCCAAACCTTTGGAAACGAGATACATTATGGCCAAGTCAGCCACCCAGAAAATCAAGCTGGTCAGCACCGCAGGCACCGGTTTTTATTACGTGACCAAGAAAAACCCACGTAATCTCACCGAGAAGCTGGTGTTCAAAAAATATGACCCGGTCGTGCGCAAGCATGTCGAGTTCAAAGAAACCAAGATTAAATAACAATTGCCCGGTCGGGCTTATGGCCGACACTGGGAGCCTGTTGACAGAGGCTTGCAAAGTTTACCGAACGGCCGCCGGGCCGGTCTCTTTGGCATGTCTTTCCCATAGATATTCCTGAGCAAGGAAATGATTGGCGCTAGTCAATTACTGTGTAGCAGTCACTATTGACGCCCGCCCGTGTGCGCCCCTGCCGGCTACAACGTCTTGCGCCCCCCTGCGCCATCGCCCGCCAAACTCCAGCTACTGTCTCTTAAACAGGCGCAATCGCAACCGGGCGGCCTGCTGGCCGCGTTGCATTTCTGCCTCAACTTTTCACAGGATTGGGTGGCCTCACGGCCGGGTCTGTACTAGGTCCGAGCAGCGGGGTAGAAGTCTCGGTAATACAGAACCCGGCCCCAATCTGGCGCCAAAGAGGGCTTTGGGCACCAGATCGGCTATGTGTTGACCCACGTGCAACGGCATCATTGAGGAGGCCACTCCAAGCCGTAAAGTCGGTCAACAATCCCAATATCAGCTTAGTGCGGCTAAGCCTGCAATCAGGACACCAGTTCAGGTTGCCCTGTTCCGATTTGCTCATTCAGTCAAACAAGCGAGGCGAAATTTAGGCCTCATAATACTCATTTTGTGTAATGCGGATTTCGTAGTGAATTTCACAAATCGGAAAATCGCAGCACAAAATTTGGGCCTTCAAAGGCTACATCCGCTTTGATTTATGCACAAGCGGCAATATTCGATGTGCTGGGACCGGTGGAAAACTTCTAATTTTCTGACAGTTATGGCATTGCGGTGATGCAAAATTGTGCATTCGAATTGGGCTAGCTGCGTGCCAAACATCCAAGTTGAAGCAGCCAATTTCTATAATTTTTACTAGACTTTTGCTGAGCCGCGCGAAGTTTTGCACGGACGTGCTGCATTACGCCGCATCTGCCACAACGCGGTTCCGGCCATGCCGTTTTGCCGAATAAAGCGCATTATCAGCCCGCTTGAACAGCGTAGTTGGGGTATCTTCAGCGTCTTCGAGGGTCGATATGCCGACACTGGCTGTAACCCGAATGAATGTGTCGGCGTTGACCTGAAACGGCTCACTGGCAATGCAGGCGCGCAGCCGTTCAGCCACTTGATAGGCTCGCCCGATTTCCGTATCAGGCATGATAACGACAAACTCCTCACCGCCAAGTCGGCACGCCAGGTCGATCCCGCGTGTATTATGCCTGAACCGAGCCGCAAATTCGCGCAGCACCGTATCACCAGCATCATGGCCGTATGTATCGTTCACCAATTTGAAGAAGTCGATATCGGCAACCATCATCGACAATGGTTTGCCCGTTTCCAGTGCCTGCGCTACCTGGGCGCGTAAATGCCCTTCCATATAGCGCCGATTATGCAGCCCGGTCAGTGGATCGGTGATGGCTTGTTCGACGCTTTCTTCGAGCCGATTGCGCAGCATATCCGAATGGCGTTTGCGCTTGATCTGCGTGCGAATTCGCGCCAACATTTCATTGCGATCAATTGGGCGCATCAAATAATCATTGACGCCCATGTCCAGACCGCGCAGCAAACGCGCATCATCGCCAGGCTCAACCAAAATCAGGATCGGCAGATGCCGG
>JAJRRE010000308.1 GCA_024279745.1 Alphaproteobacteria bacterium | reverse complement strand
GGAAGTTTTCGATAATCCCATTATGCACAACCGAACACACGTCGCTCATATGCGGGTGGGCATTGGTTTCCGTTGGCGAGCCATGCGTCGCCCAGCGCGTATGCCCTATGCCGGTATGACCGCGGAGCGGCTCATTGTGCAATCGAGTTTCAAGATTGCGCAACTTACCTTCGGCGCGGCGCCGATCGAGATGACCATTTTCCACGGTAGCGATCCCAGCCGAATCATAACCGCGATATTCCAGCCGCCGCAAGGCATCGACCAGATCAGGAGCGACCGGCTTGGTGCCCAAAATACCAACAATGCCACACATGTGCGAACACTCCTTTAGCTGACGTTCTATTGAGCTTAGTCATTACAAGGCCTTCCGCCCCGGCTCAACTCAACTTGTATTTCGTCATTTATCGGCTATTGCCAAAGTTCGGTAGAAATAAACAAATAAACAAATAAACAAATGAACAAACAAATCACCGATACCACTGCTGCCAACAAAAATTGATGCAGCCGGGGTTCTTACTCTGGCTATCAAACCAATGTATAAGCGCGGGCTCTAACCGCCTGACGCCCGTTGTTTACGCCGCGCCATCATGGTGCGAAACTTGGCTGCCCAACCGGGTTTTTCTTCTTGCGCGGCTCGTGACAAGGCCAGCGCATCGGCGCTGACATCTTTGGAAATCACGCTGCCGGAGCCGACAAAGGCGCCCTTGCCGATGGTTACCGGCGCCACCAGGGCCGAATT
Organism: Alphaproteobacteria bacterium; assembly: GCA_024279745.1. Taxonomy (GTDB): domain Bacteria; phylum Pseudomonadota; class Alphaproteobacteria; order Rhizobiales; family Hyphomicrobiaceae; genus JAJRRE01. The sequence continues at coordinate 9,542 of JAJRRE010000308.1, read as the reverse complement.
GGACCCGATGAAAGCCCCCTCACCGATGGTCGTGCGCGCTTTATTGAACCCGTCATAATTACAAAAAATTGTACCGGCGCCGATGTTCGCGCGCGCCCCCACGACCCCATCGCCCAGATAAGACAAATGCGAGGCTTTTGCCCCCTCGCCCAATGTAGTGTTTTTCACTTCGACAAAATTACCAATAAACGCGCCGGCGGCCAGCTTGGTTCCCGGACGTAGCCGCGCGAAAGGGCCGACTTTAACCCCGCGCCCAAGTTGCGCGCCCTCTAAATGACAATTAGCCCTGATCAAAGCGCCGTCAGCAATGGTGACCCCCGGTGCCATAAATACATTTGGCTCGATAACCACGTCGCGGCCGATAACCGTGTCATAGGACAGCCATACGGTTTCAGGCGCGATCAAAGTTGCGCCGCCGTCCATTGCCTTTTGCCGCGCACGGCGCTGATAGATTGCCTCAGCCTGGGCCAGTTGAGTGCGTGAATTAATGCCCAGAACTTCTTCCTCGGGACAAGTGATCGCTACCGCCCGCAAGCCGTCCCCATTGGCCACTTCGACCGTGTCGGTTAAATAATACTCACCATTGGCATTGTCGTTTTTAATGCGCTCCAGCAAAGACAAAAGATGTTCGCCGCGAAATGCCAGGACACCCGAATTACACAAGCTAATCTCACGTTCGGCGGCGCTGGCGTCTTTATGTTCGCGGATAGCGATCAAAGCGCCATCCGGATCACTGAGCAGCCGGCCATAGCCCGTGGGGTCGGCCGCATGAAAGCCCAAAACCGCCAGCTGGGCGTCGTCGGCCAGGGCATCGCGCAGCTTTGTCAACGTCTCCAGCTCAATCAGGGGCGTATCGCCATAAAGCACCAGCACATCGCCATCATGAGCGGCAATCGCGCCGCGCGCAGCCAGTACCGCATCACCGGTCCCGCGCTGCTGTTCTTGAATATAGATCTGGGCCCGGCTCATATGGGCCAAGGCTTCGGCGCGCACATTGTCCATGTCCGGGCCGATCACAACGGCCACATCGCTTGCCCCGGCGCGCTCAGCCAGGGCGAGCACATGGCCAAGCATGGAGCGCCCGGCAATGGCGTGCATGACTTTTGGCTGATCGGATTTCATCCGCGTTCCCTTGCCCGCTGCAAGGAGGATGATCTGCAAGGACCGCTCAACCATATGGCCTCATATTCCGTAAAATTTGTTAGGACGCTGCGAACTTTAGGCGTCTTGATGAATATTATAGGGGTCCCTAAGCTGGTGCAGCTGCGCCCCACTGGTTTTGCAATTTCCGATGTCCCGCTCGCCCGCCGCTATTCTTGCGCGCTTACAAAAAGCCAAGATCGGGCAAAGGTTCGGCAAAGAAAGTTTCGGCAAAGATTGTACCGCGCGGGCGCAATCCGTGGCCCATCACTGCGATAAACTGCGCCTGCCCCCTTGTCGAGCGCAATTTTTCCTGGGGGCGTCCTTGTGCATAAAGGCATTGTACAAAATTCCCTGTACAAAATTCCCTGTGCAAAGTCCCCTGTGCGAAATCCTTGCGTGAAACCGTTGGTTTTATCGAACCTTCAGCAAATCTACCGGCGAGCGATGCTGTCATACCATTAGCTCTCACCACCACCAGGACGGCTTAGCCAAACGGCGCACAACAAACTGCCCGTTTCGCTCCGAAACCATAGGCCACCGCTGCAACACGCACAAATATACTCTTGTTTCCAAGGTTCTCCACAGCTCATCAACAAAACTTGTCAACAATGACGTAAGCGCTGTTTGACCCTCCTGCGAGACTCAAGTCATTGTTCCAGCGCCTAAACAAAATTTAGGTCCGGCAATATCGCAAATCAAAGCCTGCACACGCTAGGTAGCACTTGTGGTCACCGCCGCCAAAAAGAACGTGAAGATCGGTTGGGCCTAGCATGTTTAGAACTTAACGACCGTGATCTTGGACGGCCGCACCTAGATCCGATACCTGCGTAGCGGGACCACACTGCATAGGGGTGCAACCGAAACGTTAGCGGCCTGCCCCCCTAAATTTGTAGTTGTTAGCCAGAGCGAAGTAGCAAGTGAGAAGCGATTTAATGTCACAATCCACACCCACGCCCAAACCAAATCCGCGCCAGCCTCAATCGCGTCTTTATGGACTATTCTGGGCGGCTCTTGCGCTGGCCGCTGCAGGTTATATTGGCACCATAATTTACAAACCTGAAATTTTGGGTGGCGCCGTGAAACACCCGGTCAGCAGCCAAGAATCTAATAGAGGAGAACGGTCCTTATCGAAGGCGATGGCCAAGCTGAAACAGCTGAAACATAATGTCCGGCGGCTGGAAAACGAGATCACGCGGCTTAAAGCCATTGATGCAGTGGCGGCGAAAAGTGCCAAAACATTAGATATTCCCCCGGCAAAAGTAACGTCGCGCAAAACAGCCCGTTCTACTGCCAAAGGCCCTGCAACAAAGGTCCGGAACAGTGTCACAGATGCAGCTTCAAATCTGGCTGCTGGAGCTGCGGCAACACCCGTATCCATTAATCGGCGCCTGCCAGGTGACACGGCTGCGCGGGCGGCCATGATCGCGCGCAAATCGGCTGGCAAACTGGCTGCCCGCTTTACCAATGTGGCCGACAAAAATGGAACATTACAAAATGGTACATTCCAAAATGGTACATTGCAGAAAGCCAAATCGCTCAAAACTGCCGCGCTTGCCGGTCAACCGATTGCCGCGAAAATTGGCGCGCCCTCCGCACGCATAGCAAAATCGGCTCCCCTGCAGGCCGCCCGCAAGGGCATCAAAATCATCTCAAATGCCAAGGCATCGCCAATCGCTAAAACTGCCCCCGGTATTTTGATTGGCAAGGCTACGCAAAAGACGGTCCCTAGAATCGCCAATGCGCGCAAAGTAACACGAAAAATAAAAAGCGTGAAAACCGTGGCTATTGTGGTTCCGCGCAAGACGGCCAAAGCCAAAGCCGCGAATATTCAAACTGGCTCCGTTCGCCGACCCGCACCCGTTATCAGTTTTGGGGCGCCCGTGGTTAAGCGCGCCAAGCCACGCCGCAAAATCGCGATCCGATTAGCTTCGGCGTCGTCAAAAGCGGAATTGCAACTGAATTGGCTGGCCTTGAAAGATCGTTATGGCGATGTCTTGGACGGCCTGGGTCCACGTTATGAAACACTGGGAAGTAAAGCCAATCGGCGTTACCGGTTGTTGGCTGGACCACTGCCATCGGCCGCGCAGGCTTTGTCGATCTGTGATCGTTTCAAATCGGGTAATATTCCCTGCACCGTTGCCGCCCTTAAGGGCCGCCGGCTATAAGGTTTTTCGGGACGCTCATTAAGAGGCAATCTGTAGACCAAAGATCCGCTGCAAGATTTTGGATGCCGTTACACTATGATGGCAGGAGACTCTGCGCGTAGTGACGCCTCCTGCGCCGCGCCGTGACCTTTCGTGTGTGCAGTTATGCCTCCGGCACGCCGATACGCCTGAGGTTTTCAAATCCGCGCTGCTTTTAGAAATATTTCAATGCTACAAACAGCGCCACGCCGCCCCAGAATATACTGTTGATAAAGGAGCGCAGAACGCCCGCATCCTGTTCCATAGTTAGTCCCAGGGCGCGGCGCACTAAATCACCAGGTGCAAAAAACACAGTTTCAAACGCCTTTAAAATCGCCATAGCCCATCGCTTTCTTGTTGGTTATTGCAACGCGCCACCATAGCCGGTGCAGCGAAAACTTGATTGCGCCAGATCAATCCCGTGCTGGTTTGACTTTTTTGTGCCGCGCAGGCTTAGCCTGGTCGGCATTCTACCCGCCCAGGAACAGGCGCCCGACATTAGGATTGTCCAATAGTTCCTGGCCCGTCCCGGCAATAGCGACTTCGCCGGACACCAGCACATAACCAAGATCGGCAAATTCGAGCCCCTTTTTGGCGTTTTGCTCGACCATGACAATGGTCTTGCCTTCTTTATTCTGCAGATCTTCCAGGATCTCAAATACCATATCGATAAAGCGTGGCTCCAGGCCGATGGATGGTTCATCAACCAGCAAAATTTCCGGGTTCATGACCAACGCGCGCGAAATCTCCAACAGACGCCGCTCTCCGCCCGATAACACCTTCGCCAGATGTTTGCGTCTTGCCGCCAAGCGCGGATATTTATCGAATATCTTCTCTGCGGCCTCTTTGGCTTCGGCCGGTTTGTTCTTCAAGAACCCGCCCATCCACAAGTTTTCTTCAACAGTCATGCCGGGGAAAACTGATTTGTCCTGCAAGATGTAGGCAATGCCTGCTTTGGATAATTTCTCATTGGGCGACATTTTGGTGATGTCGACGGCATTAGCGCCAGTCCCCACGGTGATCTTGCCGGAGAAGATATTATTAAATCCAAAAATCGAATGCAGGATGGTGGATTTGCCGGCGCCATTAGGTCCGATCAGACACAACGATTGTTTCCGGCCGACTTTGAGGTTTATGTCGTGCAAAATCTCCATCTGTCCGTAACCGGCGTGCAGCCCGGAAATAGTTAGATAAGGCTCGCCAGCAACCAGCCCGTCGATTTGCTCTTGCGTGATATCTTGTGCAATTGCTTCGACTTGCTTGGACACTTCCTCGACGGAAATCACCGTGTCGACACTGCCCATATGATAGCCGGTCGAGCGCTCCTTATCATTCTCCGAACCGCCGCCGGTGCTGCTAGCGCCGCCAGTACCGCCCGTGCCGCTGGTACCGCTGGTACCGCCTGTGCCGCTGGCACTGCTGCTAGCACTTTTGTTGTCGTCAGCCATTAATGCGCTCCCAGATAGGCGTCGATGACGCGCTGATCGTTTTGAATTTCGCTTGGGGGCCCTGACGCCAGCATTTCACCATGGGCCAGACAATAAATATGATCGGCCATATTCATGATCACGCGCATGTTGTGTTCGATGATAAACAGCGTGATACCAAACTCACTATTCGCCAGTTGCAAACGATCAATCAAGCCGTTGATCAAGGTTGGATTAATTCCGGCGGTTGGCTCATCGAGCATCAAAACGGTTGGCTCATTGGTCAGGGCCATAGCAAATTCCAGAAGCTTTTGCTGGCCGAACGATAGACTACCGGCGCGTAGATAACGCTTTTCATATAGCCCAACGAAATCCAGCAACCGGTCGGCTTTTTCATAATCGATTTTGGAGTTGTGCTTGAACATGTCCTTGTAGGACATTTTGCGGTGGGGGATGGAGATCAGCATATTCTCAACACAGTTCATCTCGCCATAAATTCGGGTCTGCTGAAACGTGCGCAATAACCCAAGCCGCGCGATTTGCGGCACCTGCAGTTTGGAAATTTCCTTGCCCTGAAACTTCACCGAGCCGCAATCGATTGGGTGATAGCCGACAATGGAGTTGAATAACGTGGTTTTGCCCGACCCATTGGGACCGATCAGCCCGGTGATGCCGCCGTCGGCGACTTTTAATGAGACGTCCTTATTGGCATGAACGCCGCCATAGGATTTCGATACGCCGGTAACTTCAATGATTGGCTTGCTCATTGTGCCGCCTCCGCCTGCGACGCAGAACTGGGCTTGCTGCCCGGCTTTTGCTCAACCCGTTCGCCGAACCATTCCGGCCGCACATGCTTTAGCCACCCCATCAGGCCGTCCTGGAAATAGACGACCGTCACTACAATCAATGCGCCCAGTGCCACCCATTGCCAGCCGAGGAAATAAGTCCAGGTTACTTCTTTCAAGACGTGGAACAAAATCGCGCCAATCACTGGTCCCCATAGCGTGCCCTTACCGCCGAGCAGCACACACACCACCATAAAGATACCCAGATTGATGGTCTGATAGGCCGTCTCCAGGGGTTCAAACTGAATAAGCTGATAGCCGGAAAAAGCGCCCGCCAGGCCAACGATGAAGGCGGCGATCGACCAGGTCACCAATTTGTAGCGCAAGGTGTGAATGCCCATTGCTTCGGCCTTTTCCTCATCGTCGCGGATGGCATTAATGGCCGCGCCAAACCGTGTGGAATAAAGCCATTTGAGGAATATAAAGGTGGCGATCCCCAAAGTGCAAAACAGATAATAGAAAAAGAATTTTCCTTCATCCAGATCGCCAGGATAAACCGGCAAAGAAACCCCCTGACCGCCGCCTACCCATTCCCAGTTGGATACCAATTCGCCAGCCGCGATGGCCACACCAAGAGTACCGATTGCGAAATAGGGTCCGCGCAGGCCGAACAGTAAGTAGCCCAAGATCACGGCGCTGATTGCACAAAAGATACCAGCGGCGACGGCGCCAATGCCCAGGCCGCTAAAATACTGCGTGGCTGTGAAATTGTTAATGCCGCCGCCCGCAGCGCTGGTATATTGGCCGACGTCATAAACCATAGAGATACCGGTGATGGCGGCGACATACATTCCAGTGCCGTAAAAGAAAATATTGCCGAGCGAATTATAGCCCATTTGGCCGCCGGTCATATCCCAGGTCAACGACACAATAATCAGCAGCCACATGGCGGTGAGTGAAATCGTGTAATTGGGAAAAACAAACGGCAGAGCGATGCTTATGATCAGCAATGCAATATACAACAGGGTTTTGTTCATGAGGGATCGGCGCTCCTATTGCAATACTTGGCGATTGCGCCGCTGCTGCGCAAGCCTGTAAATCAAAACCATCAGCAGCAACAAAACCGCAATGGCCTGCTGATATGAGATGCCAAATATATGGGCGCCAAATTGTTCAAGTATGCCAATGCCAAAACCGGCCGCGATGACGCCGGGCAGATTGCCAAGTCCGGCAGCGGTCACGATCACGAAGGAGCGGATCGAATAGCCCATACCAAAGAACGGCTGGATCTCCCAGACCAGAACAATGATTGCTCCGGCGGCGCCGCAGATGGCCGCATTCAGTGAGAAGGTAAAAGCGTAGACTTTTTCCGTATCGATCCCCATGACGCGGGCAGCACGGGCGTCTTGCGCGGTGGCACGGATTGCCTGGCCCATACGGCTGCGCTTCATAAACACAATAACTGCAATGGCCAGCGAGACGGCGGTAATCGCGCCCACCAGTTTCGCGATTGGTAAATTCACCAGATTGTCGAAGAAATCGAGACTGTCATAATCGAGGCGCAGACTTTGCGTGTCGGCGCTGAACAGCAAATTCATGCTCTGCGCCATAACAATGCCGACGCCGAATGTGGCCAATAGCGAGGTGAACAAATCGCGCTCAATCACCCGCCGGATCACCAGTTTATAGATCACCCAGCCAATTCCCCACAAAATGGCGAATGCCAGCGGAATGCCGAGCAGTGCCGGCAGCCCGAGATTTGTATTGAACCACCAGGAGGCATAGCCGCCGGCAATCACAAAGTCGCCCTGCGCCAGGTTTTTGACATTCATCACCCCCCAGACCAGAGCCAACCCGTAAGCCGCCAGGACAAAAATTGCGCCGATCAATACGCCTTGCAAAACAATATTAATATTCACAACGGGAAATTGTATGAGCAGCGAAATATTACCTAAAATCTGGTCCATGCGATGAAGCATCCTGGTGACGCAGCAACGGCGCCGGGGTTGAGATGAAAAAAGAGCCAGACCATTTTCGGGCCTGGCTCTTGATGGGTTCAATCTTTGGCGTTAGTTACGCGGCCAGGCCAGCTTGCCGGCAGCAAAGGCCGACGGCGCGACCACAACATATTTGCCGTTCTGAATCTGGCGTAGCACCATTGGTTTGGCAATGTTGTTGCCCGCGGCAGAGAATTTAATACCGCCGTAGAAGGTTTTCATGTTTGTCTTGGTCAAAGCATCACGCAGCTTATCCTTATCCAGCGAACCGGAACGTTCAAAAGCGTCTTTCAGGACATAAACAGCAGCTGATGCCTGTGCGGTTTGATAAGGTACGCTTTTATTTGCATAGGCTGAACCAGGCGCCGCTTTGATTTCTTTATTATAGTCTGACGCCGAGCCAAACAGCTCGTCCTTGTAAGATAAAGTTTCCGACCATTGGGTCGAGCATAAAACCTTTTCAGCATCCTTGCCAAACTTACCGATGACATTGGCAGATTCGCAATGCGTCATAGCCAGCATCGGCACCTTGATTTTCATCTCGGCAACCTGGCGAACCGCTGTCGCTGCACCCTTTGAATGGCCCGATACAATCAACACGTCAGGCTTCAGCAGTTTGACCTTGTTCAGGATCGGCGCCATGTCCGACAGATCGCGCGGTAGTTTTTCGTCAATGACGACTTTCATGCCGAATTTAGCGGCGTCTTCTTTAACACCGGCGCGAATATCAAGTGAGAACGGGTCATTTTCAACGGCAATCGCGACTTTGACCGATGATGGGTCTTTGCCGTTTTTCTTGGCCATTTCGGCAGCCAATGTGATCGCAGAAGCCAGATATTGCTCTGACGTCGACAATACGGCAAACAGATATTTATAACCTTTGTTGAACAGCGAGCGCGAGGCGCCTTCTGCTTCAACCATAGGGATCTTGTACTTTTCCGTAATCGGCGCAATGGCTTTGGTCAGCCCAGAGGAATAGGGACCAAGCATATATTGGACTTTATCCTGGTTGATCAGCCGCTCGGCCAGGGTGGCACCGCGGTCACCTTTGGATTCGTCGTCATAGTAGATGATTTTGAAATTGTAGCATTTGCCGGCAATTTTAACGCCGCCAGCTTCATCGATTTTCTTTACAGCAAAATCATAGCCGGCTTTGGCGTGGGCGCCTGCGGTGGTATATTTGCCGGTCAGCGAAATCGCCGAGCCAATTTTGAGCTCAGCGCATTTTGAATGCGCCGCAGCATTAGCGGCTGCGGAGTAACTCATCATCGTAGCGATGGCCGCAGCAATTGCGATAGGTTTAACAGACATTCTGTGTTCCACTCCCTGGATTAGCTGCCGATTTTTATAATGAGACCGCAATGATCCCAATCGTGCCGGCATACTTTCTTAGCGGAGCGAAGATTAGCGCATCAACAGCAAATGGCAACCATACTTAAGACAAGGCACGAAATAATTCCCTTATTACCCCCTGCTAATAACCGAACAGTGGACATTTTAATTCATCAGCAAAAGGAGTAAACCCGCCCTTTCCATTTGCAAAAAGAACGGATTTGTTATCTCAGCGCGGCAGGGGCCAGACAGAGCAATATCAAGACAGAACAATATTGAGTATCTGGGGCCTCAGACAGCAGTGCCGTGATCACCAGAGCGCTGGCGACAAACGGCTACAGCCGGTAGCAAACACCTTACAGTTTGCGCCCATTAAAAGTATCGCATACGGCCATCTCGCCGCGCTCCAGGCCTTTGCGGAACCAGCGCTCACGCTGATCCGACGAGCCGTGCGTAAAGGCATGGGGCACAACCCGGCCGGTCATCCGCCGCTGGATCATATCATCACCGATGGCGCGGGCGGCGCGCAGACCTTCTTCAATGTCGCCGGTCTCCAGTCGCTGTTTGGAGTTGTGCAATCGGCTCGCCCATACCCCGGCTAAACAATCGGCCTGCAACTCCATGCGCACCTGCAGTTTGTTCGACTCGCGCTTGGCCATGCGCTGCTTCATTTGC
>JAJRRE010000307.1 GCA_024279745.1 Alphaproteobacteria bacterium | reverse complement strand
TGAGCGGTAAGGCGACAGGACGGCCTGGAAGCCTTTGGATTTGCCATTACGGGCTTGCGTTGTGGTGTTGTTTTGCGTCATGAAAGCGAACTGCCGGAATTATTTCAAGTGAAGTGAAAAGCGAGCCGCTCAAGATGCCTGTAAAATCATTGCCTGTCAAAAAAGCGACGAAAGCTGCTAAAAAATCGGTGAAAACTGCGACAAAGTTGTCCAAAAAACGGAGCGCGGTTGTGGCTGAATCAAAGACAAAAAATGCGGCGAAAAAGAAACCGGCAAAACAAAAGATCGTGACCGCTGGCGTTGGTGTAGCGGCTAAGCTCAAGAAAAAAGCTTCGTTGAAAACAAAGGTCAAAGAGGACAGCAATTCCAGGCGAAAATCCACGCCAAGAACCAACCCCAAGCCCAAAACGAAGCCGAAGTCTAAACGTCTGCCGCGGTGCAAATTAAGCGCAAGCGAAATTGAAGGATTATTTGCGCGCTTTGCCGCCGATACGCCGGAGCCGAAGGGCGAGCTGAATTATTCCAATCCCTACACTCTGGTGGTGGCGGTGGCGCTATCGGCGCAGGCGACCGATGTCGGCGTTAACAAAGCCACGGACAAATTATTCAAGCTCGCCGACACGCCCAAAAAAATGCTGGCGCTGGGCGAGGATAAAGTGCGCGAGCTGGTCAAGACGATCGGGCTTTATAAAACCAAGGCCAAGAACGTAATCGCGCTGTCGCAAAAGCTGATCGATGAATTTGGCGCCCAGGTGCCGCAGACCCGCGAGGCGCTGGAAAGTCTGCCCGGCGTTGGACGCAAGACAGCTAATGTCGTTTTGAACATCGCCTTTGGTCAGCCGACGATTGCGGTCGATACGCATTTGTTCCGCGTTGGTAATCGCACGGGACTGGCGCCGGGTAAAGACCCGCTGCAGGTGGAGCAGGGGCTGCTAAAATCTATCCCCGAGCATTATCTGTTGCATGCCCATCATTGGCTGATTCTGCACGGGCGCTATATTTGTCTGGCGCGCAAGCCGCGTTGCAGTCTGTGCATTATCAAAGAGTTTTGCAAGTTCAAGGACAAGACAGATCAGGCGTAAGGCCGGTGGGCGGCTTGGCAAATGATTGCGGATACACAGCGCCCGATCCCGATGTTTAATTACCAAACAACCTGATGCGCGAATGCCAGATATGGTGTGACGCGCCGGTTGTTAGCTGATACAAGGGCTTTTGTTTATTCACGATGAGCGGTCGCCGTGGCCGACAACAACAGGCCTGGGCGCATGTCAAATCAAGACCATTCAGTAATTGCGCCGCCGACGCCGACGCATGGTTGGCGTTCGCCTTTGGCGTTGTTGATCCTGCTGGCGGTGGCCAATCAGATCTCCCATCAGACCTGGTTCACATTGCTGAATAATTTCGCGATTTCAAAGGCGAATTTTGAAGGCGACGATATCGGCCTGCTGCAATCGGTCCGAGAAATTCCCGGCTTCCTGGCCTTTGGCGCCGTACTTGTAATCTTGTTCATGCGCGAGCAGACCATGGCCTTACTGGCGCTGATCTGTCTGGCTATCGGAACCATGGCGACGGGTTTCTTTCCCGAAAAAATTCCATTCTTGATGACGACATTGCTGATGTCGCTGGGCTTTCATTATTATGAGGTGGCGGCGCAGTCGCTGGCGCTGCAATGGTTGCCGAAAGAAAGCGCCGCGATAAGCCTGGGCAAGATCGTATCGGCCAGTTCATTCGCTGCGCTTGGCGCCTACGGCCTGATCTTTGTGACATGGACCGTGCTCGGGCTTGATTTCAAGTTTGTCTATCTGATTTCCGGCGCGATTACTTTAGGGATTGTGGCCTTTGTTTATCTGACTTTTCCCTATCATCCGCAGCATGTGGTGCAGAACAAAAATCTGGTTCTGCGCAAGCGCTATTGGCTTTATTATGCCTTGACCTTTATTTCCGGCGCACGGCGGCAGATTTTCGTTGTCTTTGCCGGCTTCATGATGGTCGAGAAATTCGGCTATTCGGTCACTGCGATTACCATGCTGTTTTTGGTCAATCACATTTTCAATATGTTCTTCGCGCCAATGGCCGGCAGGTTGATAACCCGTTTTGGCGAACGCGCGGCGCTCAGTTTTGAATATATCGGGCTCGCCATATTATTTACAGCCTATGCCTTTGTGGAAAATGCGACGGTAGCCGGGTTTTTGTATGTGGCCGATCATGCGTTTTTCGCCATGGCCATCGCCATGAAAACCTATTTTCAGAAAATCGCCGATCCGGCAGACATAGCGCCAACCGCCGGTGTGGCATTTACCATCAATCATATTGCGGCGGTGGTGTTGCCCGTTGTTCTTGGCTTTGTCTGGCTGGCTAATCCGTCGGCGGTGTTCTTGTTCGGGGCCGCTCTGGCATTGGTATCGCTGGTGTTGTCGCGGATAATCCCACGCCATCCAGCTCCCGGCCATGAACTGATTTTTTCCCGCCAGCAACGCCAACCGGGTGAGTAGGCTAACTTGTCTGGTTTCAAACGGCTTTGAGAATTTGATTTTGCTCGGGGATCACGTCATACTCTGCCGCTTATGATTTCGGTTTCTAAAAGTCCGCCGGTTGGCGGCGTCATGAATTGAGACACTCGTTTGCCCCTAAAATCTCCGTCAAAAGAGCTAAAACCCCAGGCCGTTAGCGATCTTGCGAAAAACCCGGCGCAATCTGCAAGTTCCGCGCGCGCCGGAGAGCTGACGCAGCTTGGCACCATGGGTAAGGCGTTCACGATCCTGGAAATCCTGTGTTCGCAACCTGAGCCGCTAACCATGAGCGAGATTGTGGCGCGCACCGGCTTGACCAAACCGACCGCGCACCGGATCGCTACTATGCTTGCCGAAATGGGGTTTATTGAGCGGGACAATCTGAAACGTGGCTATATTGAAGGTCCACGCTTGATTAAATTGTCGCTCGATATTCTGACGGCTGCGGCGCCGCGTAATATGCGCCATGCGATTTTAAATTCTGTGTCCGAAGAAATTGGCGAGACGTGCAATTTTGGTGTGTTGTCGGGAAGCGAAGTGACTTATGTCGACCGGGTGGAGGCCAAATGGCCGCTCGGTCTGCGCTTTGAAGCCGGTACTCAGGTGCCCGCGCATTGTACTGCCACTGGTAAGTTATTACTGGGCTTGCTGCCGGAGCGTGAGGGCCGGCAAACATTGGCATCGATGCCACTGACCCGGCATACCAACCGCACCATCATTGATTTGGAAAAATTACGCGCCGCCATCAAGCAAAGCGCAGAGGCGCAAATGGGTATCGACGATCAGGAATTTATCGATGGGGTGGTCTGTGTGGCGGTGCCGGTCATTGCCGATAATGGCCAGGTCGCCGGCGGCCTGGCGGTGTCGGCGCCGGAAGCGCGGGTGACGATGAACCAGTTGCGCCAATTTGTGCCCCATATGCGCCGGGCGGCCGTGCAGCTGGGCAAGACCTATCGGTTCAAGGAAGACGGATAAGTCTAAGCCGCTGAACCGATAGATGAAATAGCCTATTATGGACCGATAGGCGAAGCTGGCGAATTTGGACGGATTGCAACGGATCTGGTGACACACTTAAGGCCCGGCGGCGCAATTGATCCAGGCAGGGCGGGAAATCATTATACTCCTACGCAGTAATATTGACATTTGCCTGCTGCCTGCCGATATGACCTCAAGGGGCTGAGTGAATGGCGACGCAGCTTCAGGCGCTGCTGCACAGGATCAAAGACGCATACTGCGCTAAGTTCGCCATCAGGTGACGTCGCAGATCGTCTGTCGGGTTGATCTGTCCATTCGGCCCCTGAACGTATCGTTTGGCTGTGCCTGATTTGGCCCCGCCAAGCTTCGCCAATGGTTTCAAGGGCTATGCCCGACCCGGGGGGACTTGCAGTAATGATGATGATGTTGGGCTTGATTTTGGCTGGCCTGGTTTTACTAGGCATTGGCGGCGAAGCATTGGTGCGCGGCGGAATTTCAATCGGGCGTCACTTACATATGTCGCCGCATATGGTCGGGCTGGTAATTGTCGGATTTGGCACCTCGATGCCGGAACTGGCCGTCTCCATTAACGCCGTCACTTCCGGTACTTCGGCAATCGCCGTGGGCAATGTGGTTGGATCAAACATCGCCAATCTATGGCTGATCTTGCCCGTCGCCGCGCTGATCCTGCCGATTGTCAAACCAAACCGATTATTTTTTCCTGATGGCGCGGTGCTGCTTGTTGCCAGTGCGGCAATTCCCCTGATCGGAATACAGACCGGGATCATCCCGCGTTGGCAGGGCGGGGTCATGCTGGCAGTTCTGGTGTTGCTGGGGATTGGCGAGTTTTTCCGATCCCGCCGCGAGATCAAACAAAAAGATTTGTTCCACGATGATGAAGATCAGGCCATTGTTGCGCCTGAGGACGTTCCCGACAGGGCGCTTGTCGCGGTGATCATGACCCTGGCCGGGCTGGGTGCCGTTGTCTATGGCGCCGATCTTCTGGTCGACGGGGCCTCGCAGGCCGCGCGGTCCTTTGGCGTGTCGGAGGCCTTCATCGGGTTGTCTGTGGTTGCCATCGGCACATCGCTCCCCGAGCTCGCCGGGTCGGGCATGGCGGCCTGGCGCGGCCATTCGGATCTGGCTTATGGCAACGTCATTGGCTCATCGATTTTCAATGCTTTATGTGTGCTGGGCGCGGCGATTGCCGTTGGCCCGGTTACCATCCCGCGAGAAATCGTGAGCGTCGATGCGTGGGTTATGATTGGCGCCGTAGTCATGACATTGGTGTTTACTGCGTCAAAGCGCGGCCTCAGTCGATTTGAAGCCTTGATTATGCTCGCCTTCTATGTTGGCTACATGACGTGGCGCTATCAGACGGGCCACGTTTAAGGCGGTGCAAGCTGGATGGGTGCCGCAGGAACTTTTCTTAAAGCAGGCGGACAGGCAGTGACACAATCGGGGACGCAAAGTAATGCGGCGGGCGAAATGGGCGCTGGTCGCAACGGCGACGGCGGTCGCAACGGCGACGGCGGTCGCAACGGTGACGGCGGTCGCAACGGCGACGGCGGTCGCAGCAGCAGCGAGAATGGAGCAGGAGCGGGGGAAGCTCAAACACGCAAGCTGCTTGCCAAATCACTGGCCGATATTGAACAGAACTATGATGTGATCGTTATTGGCTCAGGCTATGGCGGCGCGGTCGTAGCGTCGCGGTTGGCGCGAGCCGGGCAACGGGTTTGTCTGCTGGAGCGCGGGCGTGAATTCCTGACCGGCGATTTCCCGACCCGTTTCCCTGATCTGCGGCTTGAGTTTCAGGTCACCGGCGCCCGCGTCAAAACCGGCAAACGCACCGCGCTTTACGATATACGCCTGGGCGAGGATATGCACATTCTGGTCGGCTGCGGGCTGGGCGGGGGCTCGCTCATTAATGCTGGCGTGGCACTGCGCCCTGAGCGCCGCGTCTTTGCTGATGCAAGCGCCTGGCCTGATGAGATCGTGCGCGATGACGATGCGTTATTGCAAGAAGGCTTTGCACGCGCCGCGCGCTGGCTGCGTCCCGCCTGCCATGAGGATGCCATGGCGATGACCAAAGCAAAAGCCTTGCAGATCTCGGCGGGTGGTTTAGGCCAGGCATTGGGCGCCGAGCAATGCGCCAAGCCTGCTGAAGTGGTTGTCAGTTTTAAAAGCACCGTTAACCCGGCGGGTGTTGAACAGCCCGCCTGCACGCTTTGCGGCGATTGTTGCGGCGGCTGCAATGTCGGCGCCAAGAACACGGTGGCGTTGAGTTATCTGCCTGATGCGGTCAATCACGGCGCGCAGCTGTTCACATTGGCGCGGGTCGATCATGTCGCCAAAACCGGCGACGGCAGTTGGGCTGTGCATGTAACACGGCTTGGCGAGGACGGCAAACCCTTTGGCGGCGGCGCCGGGCCTGAATTGATCATTCGCGCTTCGACTGTTATTCTAAGCGCCGGAACACTGGGCTCCAGCGAAATTCTATTACGCTCGGCTGCAAACGGCCTGGCGTTATCGAAGCGGCTTGGCCACAGCTTTTCCGCTAATGGCGATATCATTGCGTTTGGCTATGGCGCTGACATGCCGGTCAATGCGGTCGGGGTCGGTCATCCTGCAAAAGTAGAGCTTGAACCTGTCGGCGCCTGCGTTTCAAGCTATGTCGAGATCTGCGATAAGGACGACGTTAACAACAGCCTCAATATTCAAGAAGGCGTACTGCCGTCGGCTTTGGCGCCCGCCCTGCCAGCTTTGTTCATTCCCAATGGCCGATTGCTTGGCGCGCTGAAAAGCCTGATCGCCGGGGTCTATAAAGGCCCATTCAAACATCTGCAGACATTCTTTGCTGTCTCCCATGATAGCGCATCGGGCGTGTTTTCCCTCAAGAGCGACCGGCTGACGTTATCCTGGCCTGGTGCCAAGGATGAGCCGGCCTATGCGCGCCTGGATCGCGCCCTGGAAGCGCTGACCAAAAAGGCGGGCGCGTCTTATGTCAAGAACCCGCTGGCCGGTACGGTGATGGGTCATCAACCGGCAACGGCGCATCCGTTGGGCGGCTGCGCTATGGGGCGCGATGTTTTGCACGGCGTGGTTAATCATAAGGGTCAGGTCTTTACAAGCGAGGTTTCTTCACAGGAGCCGCGCGACGTACATGACGGGCTTTACGTGATTGACGGATCGATCATGCCGCGCTCTTTGGGTGTTAATCCGCTGTATACCATCACAGCACTGGCGGAGCGGGCGATGATCCTGCTGGCACGCGACAAGGGCTGGCAGTTTAACGATGCGGCAGTGGCGCTGGATCGCCCAACTACACCGCAAGCGCCTGCTGTCCAATCCGCCTCAGGATAATAGGGTCAGGCACGTTAGGGTTAAGCTCGTGAGGCCGTCGGGGCGCCGGTGCATTAGCCGTCATCATAAAGTCCCTATTCTTAGTCACGATTTTGTGTTTCCCAGGCGCACCATGAGGCGTAGACTGGTCGCCGCGCGATCGGCGCACTAGCGAACGCGCGTGGTTGCAAAGTCCGGCGCCTAAATATTCAGCGAAATGTACATGAGCGATGACAGTTCAGTTCTAAGTCTTGCCTTGCGCCTTCTGGCGACGGGAGACGATAATTTATATGCCATCATCGGGCTGTCCATGCGCGTCTCGCTCGCAGCCGTTGGGCTAGGCTGTCTGCTTGGCATACCGCTGGGCGCCGCGCTGGCGGTGTTGCGGTTTCCAGGGCGAACAGTTGTCACGGCCTTGCTCAACTCCTTCATGGGCCTGCCGCCGGTTGTTGTTGGACTGCTGATTTATCTGTTGTTGTCGCGCTCCGGTCCGCTTGGTTTTCTTGGCCTGCTCTATACGCCAAGCGCCATGATCATCGCGCAGACTTTGTTGGTGACGCCGATTGTAGCGGCTTTGTCGCGCCAGACCATTGCCGATCTCAATGACGAATATGCCGAGCTGTTTCGCTCGCTGGATCTGGGGCTGGCGGCGCGGCTTGGCGCTCTTATTCGCGATGGACGCTATTCATTAATGACGGCGGCACTGGCCGGGTTTGGCCGCGCGATTGCGGAGGTTGGCGCTGTGATGATTGTCGGCGGAAATATCGCCGGCGCTACGCGGGTCATGACCACGGCGATCGCGCTGGAGACGTCAAAGGGTGAGCTGGCCCTGGCCATTGCGCTGGGTTTAATATTGATAGCATTGGCGATGGCGGTTAATCTGATGGTGCTGGGGCTTAACAATTTTGCGCAAAGGCGGGCCTATGCTTAATCCGCAAAAACTGAGTGATCCGGAGCCCGATCCGCGCGGCGCGATATTGCCGTTGACGGCCCATGAGATCACACTGCGGCTCGCCAATGAAGATCTGCTGCATGAGATCGATCTGGTTATCGAAGCGCGCTCACGCACGATTATTCTGGGCCCCAACGGCGCCGGTAAAAGCCTGCTGCTACGGGTATTGCACGGGCTGAAAGCGCCAACATCGGGCGAGGTGTTATGGGCCGGAGCGCCCCTTGATAGTGTGGCGCGTGCCCGTCAGGCGATGGTGTTTCAGCGCCCGGTGCTGCTGCGCCGTTCGGCCCTGGCCAATATTACCTTCGTTTTGCACCGGGCTAAACTCAGCCGCCAGGATCGGGAGGCGCGCGCGCGGGCCTATCTGGAAATGGCTGAACTGGAGCACCGGGCGCAGACCCCGGCGCGGTTACTGTCAGGGGGCGAACAGCAGCGTCTTGCCATCGTGCGCGCCCTGGCACTTAATCCTGAAATCCTGTTTCTCGATGAGCCGACCGCCAGTCTTGATCCGGCGGCGACTTTGGCCATCGAGCAATTAATCGACACCGTGCATAACGGGGGCACTAAAATCGTTCTCGTTACTCACGACATTGGTCAGGCGCGACGTCTGGCCGATGACGTTATTTTTCTGCATCGCGGCCGGGTCGCTGAACATAGCCAGGCCGATGTGTTTTTTGCGCAGCCCACTTCGGCGGCAGCGCGTGCCTTTCTGGCTGGGCAGATTGTCACTTAGCACTCATCACACTCATCACGCCTTATCGCCCAAGGACCAATTGCGCTGGCCGGTTTGGGGGGATTAAAATAACGGCACTGGATCAGTTTAAAACAAAACGGCTCGGAACCTGAAAATATGATTTGTTTGGTGCGTTTGAAATCTATTGTAGGCAGCGCGACTGGCGTGGCTGGCGCGGCGTTTCTGGCGTTCTTGTTGAGCGCGCTGACCCAATTGCCCGGCAGCGCGGCGTTGGCGGCGGATAATTCGATCCTTGTGCAATCGACGACATCAACGCAGAACTCTGGTTTATTCGCGCACATCCTGCCGCTATTCGAGACGCAAACCGGCATCAAGGTCAAGGTGGTCGCGGTGGGAACCGGGCAGGCCTTGAAAAATGCGCGCAATGGTGACGGTGATGTGTTGCTGGTTCATGCCAAAGCGGCAGAGCAAAAATTCGTGCGCGGCGGCTGGGGCGTCAAGCGCTTTGATCTGATGTATAATGATTTCGTGATTGTAGGGCCGGCAAATGATCCGGCAAAAATCGCCGGCATGAAAGACGCGCCTGCTGCATTGGCAAAGATCGCAAATGCTCATGCAATTTTCGCGTCGCGCGGTGATAATTCAGGCACCCACAAGGCTGAGCTGCGGTTGTGGAAACTGGCGGGTGGTGCTGCGGCGGCGGCGCGCGGTTCCTGGTATCGCGAGACCGGCTCGGGCATGGGCGCAACGCTGAATATTGCTGCGGGCATTGGTGCCTATGCGCTCACCGACCGGGCGACATGGCTTAGCTTCAACAATAAGCGCGATCTGAGAGTTCTGGTTGAAGGCGATAAAAGACTGTTCAACCAATATGGCGTCATGCTGGTCAATCCGGCGCGGCACAAACATGTTAATGCCAAACAGGGGCGCGCCTTTATCAATTGGCTGCTATCAGATGTGGGCCAAAGCGCTATTGCCGGTTTTAAGGTCAAAGGCCGGCAGCTGTTCTTTCCCAATGCCGCACCGGGCAGCTGAGCGCAGTCGAGCATTGAATTGCCTGGCTTTATTCGGTGGCCCCGCTGGCGCTACGGACAAAGTGCAGACTTAGTGCGCCCACACAAAGTGTGCCTACACTAAGAGCCGATGGCTGACATCATGTAATTGACATCCGTGTCGGTGCCAAGATCCCAGCGGTCTTTGACCAGATCATAAACCAGCCCTTTCGTGGATTTGGGTGTAAGACCAGCAGTAGTGGCATAGCGCGCCAACTCATCAGGTGTCACAAAGCGCTCCCATTGATGCGTGCCGACGGGCATCCAGCGCAGCACATATTCCGCGCCAACAATGGCCAGACCGTAGGATTTCACCGTGCGGTTGATAGTCGATAAAATCATAATGCCGCCGGGGCGCACCAATGGCGCAATGGCTTTGATGAAGGCGCCGACATCAGGCACATGCTCGACGACCTCAAGGCACAAAACGGCATCGAATGTTTTGCCCTCATTGACCAGATCTTCGGCGCGCCGGGCCTGATAGTCGATGTCGAGCCGCTGGCTCAAAGCGTGCTGGCGAGCGGCCTTGATGCTTTGTTCCGCTGGATCGATACCGGTAACCGCAGCGCCCATACGCGCCAGCGGCTCACAGATCAAACCACCGCCGCAGCCGATATCAAGTGCGCTGAGGCCTTGCAGCGGCCGCAAGCCTGGAGGGTGACTTGAAGGCTGGCCCTCGTCTTGATCTGATTCAGCGGCGGCGAAATGACCGCTGATTTCATCGCGAATAAAGCCAAGACGCGCAGGCCCAAGCCGGTGCAGCGGGCGAAATTCGCCGTCCGGGTCCCACCATTTGGCCGCCAGACCGCCAAACCGGTCCACTTCACTCTGGTCGAGCGTCGGGTCTGCCGTCGAAGTCTGATCTTGCGTTGTTTTTTCGTGATTTTCCATGGCCGTATTGGTGCCACGCAAAGCCGTTTTGTCAAGCTAGCAGCTGTCTCAGGTGGGCTATAGCGCGGGCGGGGAGGCCGGGTCATTCCCATTGCCGGGTCGATCAAATGCCGGACAAAAGCAAATCAGGGGCAATTGAGTTCACAAGGCCGGTTGCAGAACTGGTTTGCAGGGCTTAAGAGTACCCTCGAAAAAGCGGCCAGGGCACGGAGCGTGGGTCTGGCGGCGCGAGTATGGGCCTTGACAATGTGGTGAGCAGCGGCGCGCGCCTTACTGTTACGC
>JAJRRE010000306.1 GCA_024279745.1 Alphaproteobacteria bacterium | reverse complement strand
TGTCAGCTATGTGCTTGATGGCAAACCGGCGGTCACACCAACCTTGCATT
The DNA here is from genome assembly GCA_024279745.1 of Alphaproteobacteria bacterium. Taxonomy (GTDB): domain Bacteria; phylum Pseudomonadota; class Alphaproteobacteria; order Rhizobiales; family Hyphomicrobiaceae; genus JAJRRE01. The sequence continues at coordinate 7,252 of JAJRRE010000306.1, read as the reverse complement.
GGCGTGAAGGCAATCATGTTTACTGGCACGGCTCCAGCGCCAGTCGCGCCATTCGCAAGTCGGACGGGCTTGATGTGTGTCTGGCGGTGACATTGATGGATGGCCTGGTGCTGGCGCGCTCGGCGTTCCATCACTCAGCCAATTACCGTTCCGTTGTGATCTATGGCCGCGCGGTCAAGATCGAGGACCCGGAGCTTAAAGTGCAGAAGCTTCGTAATTTCGTCGACAATATATTGCCGGGGCGCTGGGACGGATTACGGCCGATGAACGAGCAGGAAATCAAAGCCACCACGGTGCTGTCGCTGCCGATTGAAGAAGCATCGGCCAAGATCAGGGATGGCGGACCCAATGATGACGATGAAGATTACGCGCTGCCGATCTGGGCCGGTGTTATTCCGTTGAGAACTGTCACCGGGCCGGTGCAGGACGATCCGCGCAATTTGCCGGACGTTGCGCGGCCCCGGCACGTGGCCGAATACAAAATAAAATAGCGTTCGCCCACAGCCGGCTGAGTAGGTGTTGCTTCTTTACTCGGCGGCCAGCGGTTTGGTTGATGAGGCTGTAGCCGCAGCTTCAGCTGTAGCTGCGGTATTTTCTGCTGGGGCCTGTGCAGTTTGTTGTACGCTCCGTTCGCCCTGACTGTCGGCGTCAGTGTCGTCCTGACTGTCGTCCTCATCAGTAGCGCCGACAAAGCCCTCGTCGGCGGCGCCGACAAATCCCTTGAACAGGCGCCAGGTGAAGGCGCCGATATCATGCATTAGCGCAAACATGGCTGGCACGAAAATCAACGATAGCACGGTCGAGGCGATCAGCCCGCCGATGACGGCAATGGCCATCGGCGCGCGGAACTCGCCGCCCGATCCAATCGCCAGCGCTGAGGGGAACATGCCGCCGACCATGGCAATGGTGGTCATGACAATGGGGCGGGCGCGCTTGCGGCCAGCGTCGACAATGGCATCGAGTTTGTTCATGCCAGCGGCCATGCGCTCAATGGCAAAATCCACCAGCATGATTGCGTTCTTGGTCACGATCCCCATCAACATCAATATACCGATTACAACGGGCAGGCTGATCGGTTTGGACGTCACCAACAACGCAGCGATGGCGCCGCCTATGGATAGGGGCAGCGAGAATAAAATCGTGATCGGTTGCAAGAAGCTGGCGAACAGCAGCACGAGAACCGAATAAACCATCATCAGCCCGGCGCCCATGGCTTTGGCGAAACTGTCGAACACCTCAACCATGATTTCCGCTTCGCCAAATTCTTTCAAGACCACACCGTCCGGCATGGCTTTGGCCGCAGGCAGTGCCAGCACGTCCTTCATGGCGACGCCGAGCGCTTCGGTGCCAACCAGATCAGCGCCAATCACCACCCGCCGCGAGCGATCATAACGGTCAATCGCGGTCGGGCCCTGGCCCATCTCAAAGGTCGCGACGGTGCTCAGCGGAACGGCCTGACCGGACGCGGTTCTAATTTTTAGATTTTGCAGAATATTCTGGTTGGCTCGTGCATTTGAGGTCAATTGAACGCGGATCGGAATTTGGCGATCCCCGGCATTGAATTTGGCCAGATTGGCGCCGATGTCGCCAATGGTGGCAATGCGCACCGCTTGCGATATGGCCTGGGTTGTGACGCCTAGCTCGGCTGCAATATCAGAGCGTGGCCGCACCCTAAGCTCCGGCCGGTCCAGCTCGGCGGTTGAGACCACGGTGCCAAGTACGGGCAGGCGCTTCATCTGGCTGGTCAATGTGGCGGCTGCTCGCGAGACCGCTTTGCCGTCCTTGCCTGAAACAATGATCTGGAAAGTGCGCTGGCCGTCGTCTTTCAAGAACCAGTAGCGGATATCGGGCAGAGCGCGCAAGTCCCTGGCCAAGTGAACCGTCAACTGCGCCTGGCTGAGATCGCGCTTGTTCTTTGGCACAAACTGAATAATCAGCGTGGCTTTGCGCACTTCATTGCCCGTGCCCAAAACCTGACCGCCAACGACAAATACGCTGGTTACTTCGCGGCGTCTGGCGATGATTTTCGCAATGCGGTTGCTCATTGTTTCGGTGTCGGCCAGTTTGCTGCCCGGTGGCAGTTCAAACGCCATCAGCAGGCGGCTTTGATCTTCGGCCGGCAGGAAACCGGCGGGCAATAACTGCATGGAATAGATCGAGCCGGCGAAAATCATTAGCCCAAGCACAACGGTTTTGATGCGGTGGGTTACGGACCAGCGCACCAGCCGCACATAGCCGCGCAGCCAGGGGCCGTCGGTCTCGGCTTCATGGCCGTCAGCGCGAATGAAATAGGCCGCCAGCAGCGGCGTGATTAATCGTGCGACCAATAATGAGAAGAACACCGCGAAGGCGACCACCAGCCCAAACTGTTTGAAATATTGCCCGGCAATGCCTCCCATGAAGCTGACCGGCACAAAGACGGCAATGATTGCGAACGTAATGGCAATCACGGCGAGGCCGATTTCGTCGGCGGCTTCCAGTGCGGCCTTATAGGGCGTCTTGCCCATGCGGATATGGCGCACGATGTTTTCAATTTCGACAATGGCGTCGTCGACCAATATGCCGGTGACGATTGTAATGGCGAGTAGCGAGACAAGATTGAGCGAATAGCCAAGCGCATCCATGGCAAAGAAGGTCGGGATGATTGATAAGGGGAGCGCAACGGCGGCGATTAGCGTGGCACGTAAATCGCGCAGGAACAAGAACAGCACGAAGATCGCCAGAATACCACCTTCGATCAGCGTGTGCATCGTCGATTGGTACGCGCCCATGGTGTAGACAACGGTATCGTCGATGCGTTTGATGCCGACATTGGGATGGGATTTTTGCAGTCTTGTGACGGCAGCTTCAACCGCGTCGCCAACGGTGGTGTCAGAGGCGCCCTTGGCGCGGGAGACGGAAAATCCAACGACGGTTTTGCCATTGAGTTTGGCAAAGGTGCGCGGCTCTTCCCAATGATCCTTGATCGTGCCCAATTGGTCGAGCCGCACTTTGCGCCCGCCGGGCAGCGCGATCATTGTGCCGGTGAGTTTGGCAAGGCTGTCTTTTGACGCCAATGTGCGGATGGCCTGTTCGCGCCCGGCAATATCGCCGCGCCCGCCCGGTAGATCGGTATTGGTAGCGCGCAATTGCGCATTGACGTCGCCAGCCGTTATGCCCAAAGCCGCCAACCGGTCGGGGTTGAGAGAAATGCGGATTTCGCGTTTGACGCCGCCGACGCGGTCGATTTTGGAAACGCCTTTGACGCTTTGCAGATCGCGCGAGATCGTATCGTCGACAAACCACGACAGCTGTTCGGGCGTCATCGTTGGCGCTGTCACCGCATAGGTGGAAATGGGCAGACCTTCGACTTCGATACGCGATACAATCGGCTCGTCAATGGTGCGCGGCAGGTCAGAGCGGATGCGCGAAATGGCGTCCTTGGTGTCATTGATGGCGCGGTCCGCATTGGTCTCCAGCTGGAACTCGATAACGCTGGTGGAGACGCCGTCCGTGATCGTCGATGTGATGTGCTTGACCCCGGCAATACCGGCAATGGCATCTTCGACATGCTTGGTGACTTGCGATTCCAGTTCAGACGGTGCAGCGCCCGACTGGCTGATTGTCACCGCTACAATAGGAATATCGATATTGGGAAAGCGCGTTACGGGAAGCTGCGAGAAGGAAAACAGGCCAAGCACCATCAGCACCATGAACAGCACCAAGGATGGAACCGGATTGCGGATTGCCCAGGCGGATATGTTTAACCTCATCGCATGGCCTCGCGCTGTTTATTTTGCATATTCTTGTGCAGCGCTGCGTTCGTGCTTTGCGGCGGCTCCAGAACCGGTGTGACCTGGTCGCCATCGCGCAGGAATGTCCCGGCGCGAACAACAACCAGATCACCGTCATCAATGCCTGACGTAATTTCTATCACGCCGTTCTCGCGCAGGCCGGTTTTAACAACCCGTGATATGATGCGTTTGTTTTTGACGACCTGAACTGTGGCGCCATCGTCATTGAACAAGATCGATGAAAGCGGCACGCCGACACCATTGCCTTTGGTGGTTTCGACAATGGCGCGGGCAAATGTACCGATGCGCAAGGCGGCGTTGGCGCCAATAAAGATGCGCACCCGGCCAAGGCGCGATATTTTATCGATCTCCGGGTAAATCAGGCGGACGGTTCCCGAAACTGCGGCGACGCCAGGGCCTGTGATTTTAGCGTTCTGGCCGATTTTTAGTTGTGGTATTTCGGTTTCGGAAACGTCTGCTTCCATTTCTATTTCGCCGTTGGCAATGATGCGAAATAACGGCTCGGCAAGACCTGATGCCAGGGCGCCCAGTTTAGCGGTTTTGCGCGAAATGATACCGGCGCCGGGGGCCTTGATGTTGGTGTTGCTCAGTTTCCAGTCGATCTCGCGGCGCAGGGCTTTCACCTGGCGAATATCCGCTTTGGCTAATTGCAGACCGTCGCGTGCAGAAATCAACCGTGCTTTGGCGGTTTGCGCCGCGGCTTTTTGCGTGTCGAGGACTGAGACTGAAATATGCCCTTTGTTGCGCAGCATGACGGCGCGTTTATATGACGCTTTGGCTTCATTATGGCTGGCCTGCGCTTGCGTGATCTGGCTGCGGGCCTGAGCAATGGCGGCCTCGGCTTTGGCCATGGCGGCGTCGTTCTGTTCCAGCAGAGTTTTGAGCTGGGTATCAACCAACGTGGCAAGCACCTGGCCCTTGCTGACATGCTCTCCTTCAGACGCGGTGATCGAGATAATACGCAGACCCGAAACCTCCGGCAACACAAGGTATTCCTCGCGCGCGGCAATCGAGCCGGTCAGCCGAACGGTCTGGGTGAACGCGCGGGTGCGCGCGCGCATAACGGTAACGGGCTGGGCAAGGACAAGCTGCTGCGGCGCGTCCTTGTTCGCACCATTAGGCATCATGGCGGCAATAAAAGATGGCATTGGGATGATACCGGCAGCCAGCACAATGACAGCTGCCAGCGCAATCAGAAATAAGGATTGTAGAAATAGTTTCATGAGCGCTTCTCGTAATTTAGGGAACCGGCTTGTGGGGAACCGGCGGCGGCCTCATCTTCAAGCGGTGAAGTAGCGTGCCGCGTGTCACCGGCACTGGCCGCGACGGGGTTAATCAAAGACGCCATCATTTCGCTAAGCGCCGGCAATACTTCGCGGGCATTGAAATCCGGGTCAACCGCGCGGCGCCAGAACATACCGTCGCCGATGACCACCATGATTTGCGCAATGGTTTTGGCATCAATGGCGGGGTTAATCCGCCCGTCTTCAATGGCAGCGCTCAGCACTTGTTCGAATCCGTCGCGGCAGCACGCATCCACCGAGCGAAAAATTTTACCAATTTCCTCATTGCGGGTGGATTCCGCGCCGATCTCGACATGCAGAATTTGTTTGTGGCGCGGACGCTCCACGGCATAGATTTCGCCTAGTTGTTGCAGGCCTTGCAATAAATCGGGGGCCTGTGCGAAGGCCGCCAGATCGTCGCTGAGCATTTGCCGATCGCGCTCCGCCAATCCTTCGATCAACGCTTCCTTGGCGTCGAAATAGACATAAATGGCGCCCAGACTGATGCCGGCTTCCTTGGCAATTTCCTGCATTGTGGTGCGATGAAAGCCGGACCGCGCAAAACAGATCTCGGCAGCATCGAGAATATGCTCAATCCGCGCTTGAATGGTGTCTGGCTTAAGGCGGGGCATATGCAGATCCGTGCTTGGTTGAACTGAGAAGAGAAGGACAATACAGTTAAAAATTACTGCAAAACAACAATTTCCATCTAAACAAAATGATCGCTCGTTTTGTTTGTCGAGCGTATGTAGGTGTGCTGTGTTGTGGCGTCAAGTCTTGGAGATTGAAATGTGATCAATATTTCAAAGATAAACTGCAACCAGTTAACCGCTTAAAATTCGTTGCGAGCATTAACTATGCCACCCGCGCAATACGAATGTCGGCGCACAGCAATGCCGCACGCCGATCATTCTCGTCGAGGTTTGTCTCAGTTTAAGGGCGGGCGGACTTTGCGAGCCGAACCAGATTGACGAACTGCGCGCGCAGGCCAAACGGGTCGGCTCCCCTGGCGCTGCTGGCCAAATCGATCACGTCGTCAGTACTGAATGTGCCCAGATGAGTGCCGCCGCGCAGCAGTTGGGCAAAAGCGGCAACGGCTATTGAGAAACGCACATCATTTGAGGCGGCACTAAGCGAAGGTTTGGTCAGCGCTTGCGTGATCGGCAGTTTAATGAGATGGCTTTTGTCTTCATTCGGCAATTTATAACGCAGCTTCAAAAATCCAAATTCGGCTTCAAATTTGGCGGCTGGGGGATTGGTTTTATCCGCAGTTTTTAAGTCTAGCCCAATCGCAGCCGCCGGCTTGCCATAGCGCAGTGCATCGACAGTTTTGTCTTTGGCGCCAACCGGTGTGATCTCATAGATGGCAGTTACGCTATGGCCGGAGCCGACATCGCCCGCATCGACTTTATCATTGTTGAAATCCTCGCGTTTCAGCGCGCGTGTTTCATAGCCGATTAACCGGTAAGATTTCACCCGTGCCGGATTGAATTCGATCTGGATTTTAACGTCCCTGGCGATCGGAAACAAATTCGCCGATGCTTCTTCAACCAACACCTTGCGCGCTTCACTGAGTGTGTCGATATATGCGGCGGTGCCGTTGCCATTCTGCGCCAGGGTCTGCATTAGCGCATCATTGTAATTGCCTTGGCCGACGCCCAGGATCGACAGGAAAATGCCGGACTTGCGCTTGCGCTCAATATAGCTTTTCAGCTCATTGCGGTCTGATATGCCGATATTGAAATCACCGTCAGTGCCCAGGATAATGCGGTTGACGGCGGCCTTGTCGAAATTGGCGGCGGCCAAAGCATAGGCATCGCGAATACCTTTGGCGCCTGCTGTTGAGCCGCCCGCCCCCAAAGCATTAATGGCGGCCAGAATTTTGCCCCTGTCGGCGATTTTGGTTGCAGGCAGTGCAATACCGGAACCCGACGCATAAGTTACAATACCGATTGTGTCGTCGGGTTTGAGATTATCCACCAGCATGCGAAACGCATTTTTAAGCAATGGTAGCCGATCAGCGCCCTGCATCGAGCCGGAGACGTCGATCAAAAACACCAGATTGGCGCGTGGGCGCTCAGCGGCTTTCAGCTGATAGCCTTTGATTGCAATATGGACGAGTTTGTTTTGCGCGTTCCACGGGCTTGGCAAAACGGAAACAATCGGGCGAAATGG
>JAJRRE010000305.1 GCA_024279745.1 Alphaproteobacteria bacterium | reverse complement strand
CAATGATGAAATCGACTTTGACGTTATTGGCCAGGTGGCCGAACTGGGCGGCCCCTCCCTCGCCAACGGGCATTATTTCGGCACCGACAATCTGGGCCGCGATCTGTTCGCGCGTGTTGTGCAAGGCACGCAGATCTCGCTTATGGTCGGCATTGTCGGCGCCGCCATTGCTGTTATTGTCGGCACACTTTATGGCGCCACCGCCGGTTATATCGGCGGGCGGACCGACAATATCATGATGCGCTTTGTCGATATCTTGCTCGCCATCCCCTATATGTTCGTCATAATTTTACTGCTGGTGATGTTCGGGCGCTCAATTTTCATGCTGTTCTTCGGCATTGGCCTGCTGTCCTGGCTGGAGATGTCGCGCATTGTGCGCGGGCAAACCCTGAGCCTTAAAAACAGGGAATTTATCGAAGCGGCGCAAGCCACCGGCGTCTCGTCCTTCATGATTATCTGGCGTCATATCCTGCCCAACCTGCTTGGCGTCGTTGCGGTCTATGCGACACTACTAGTGCCGCTGATGATCCTGACGGAAAGCTTTATCTCATTTCTGGGGCTGGGTGTGCAGGAGCCGAACACGTCCTGGGGCGCCTTGATCAATGAGGGCGCCGGCACTATGCAATATGGCACGTTATGGCAACTGGCCTTCCCGCTGTTCTTCTTTGTCGTGACGTTGTTTGCGTTTTACTTTGTCGGCGACGGCCTGCGCGACGCTCTTGACCCGAAGGATCGCTAGCCCATGGCACTGCTTGCGGTTAACAACCTGTCGGTTCAGTTTCAAACCAATGACGGCGTCGTCAATGCGGTCAATGATTTGAGCTTTTCTATTGAGCCTGGGCGCACAGCGGCCATTGTCGGTGAAAGCGGCTCGGGAAAAAGCCAAACCGCCTTTGCCATATTGGGTTTGCTGGCGCAGAACGGGTCGGCAAGCGGCTCGGTCAGCTTCGGCGGCAATGAAATCCTGAACGCCCCCGAAGCGCAGTTAAACCGCCTGCGCGCGGCGCAAATGGCGATCATCTTCCAGGACCCGATGACCTCGCTCAATCCCTATATGCGCATTGGCGATCAGATGAGCGAAGTTCTGGTTCATCACAGCGCCCTGTCCAAAGCCGAGGCGCTGCGCCAGGCTATTGCCATGCTTGATGCGGTCGAAATCCCCGATGCCAAATCGCGCGCCCATCTTTTCCCGCATGAGTTTTCCGGCGGCATGCGCCAGCGGGTGATGATCGCCATGTCGCTCCTGTGCAAACCAAAACTGCTGATTGCCGATGAGCCGACAACGGCGCTTGATGTCACCGTGCAGGCGCAGATCATGGCGCTGTTTAAGTCATTGCAAAAAGAGCTTGGCATGGCGGTCATTCTGATCACCCATGATCTTGGCGTCGTGGCCGGGTTCTGCCAGGATGTATTGGTGCTCTATGGTGGGCGCATGATGGAGCGTGGGCCGGTCGATCCGATTTTTGAAACCCCGTCGCATCCCTATACGCGCGGCCTGCTTAAAGCCATTCCCAGGCTTGATGGCAAAGCCGGCAAGCTTGATGCTATCCCCGGCAATCCGCCCAATATGATGTACGCGCCAAAGGGCTGCCCGTTCGCGCCGCGCTGCGCCCATGCCATTGCCGCCTGCACTGACCATCTCAAGCCCTTGCATGAATTTGCCCCGCAGCGCTGGCGCGCCTGCAATCTGACACGAGAGGAGCTGGCATGAGCACTCCATTATTGCGCGCGGCAAATCTGTCGGTATCATTCTTTATCAAATCGCCAGGCGATATGCCGTGGACGAAGCGCCGCGAGTTAAAGGCGCTGGACGGTGTGAATTTTGAACTTCTGCCGGGCGAAACATTAGGCATTGTCGGCGAATCCGGTTGCGGAAAATCTACGCTTGCCCGTGCGTTGATCCAGCTTGTCCCAGGCAAAGGCGAGGTTTATTGGCGCGGCGGCCAGGATCTCATGCAGCTCGACAAGGCGGGCATGATGGCCTACCGCGCGCAAATGCAAATGGTGTTCCAGGACCCGCTTGCCGCGCTCAACCCGCGCATGACCGTCGGCCAGATCATTGCTGAACCGCTGAAAACCCATCAGCCGCATTTGCCCGCCGATGAGATCAGGGCGCGGGTCAGGGCTATCATGGAAAAGGTGAGCCTGCTGCCCAACCAGATCAACCGCTACCCGCATGAGTTTTCCGGCGGCCAATGTCAGCGCATCGGCATTGCGCGCGCGCTCATTGTCGAGCCCAAATTGATCATTTGCGATGAGCCGGTCTCGGCGCTGGATGTTTCTATTCAGGCGCAGGTGATTAATCTGCTGATGGAGTTGCAGCGCGACATGGGGCTGTCGCTCATATTCATCGCCCATGATCTGAGCGTTGTGCGACATATCTCAAACCGGGTGATGGTTCTTTATCTGGGCAAAGTAATGGAGATCGCCCCGCGCGATGCGCTGTTTGCCGCCCCGCGTCATCCTTATACGCGGGCACTGATTGCGGCCGTGCCCATCCCCGACCCAAAACTTGAGCGCCAAAAACTTGAGCGTTCACAACAGAACGGTATT
>JAJRRE010000304.1 GCA_024279745.1 Alphaproteobacteria bacterium | reverse complement strand
TGAAAATCGAGATGCCTCTAGAGGGGGGGGAAGGTGGGACGGCATCTCGCTTCGGACAGCCTCAGAAAAGCGCATTTCCAACAAAAATTCAACATATTTCTACGAATTGAACATTGTATACATTCAAATTGCCGTGAAAATCGATATAGAATGTATTTTTTATCATTTAACAACAGTATGTTATCTAATTTCTACCGCAAAAGAAAATATTCCGTTTAGCTCAAAAAATATTTGTCACTAACTGCTTTTCTGTTGCCTTTCAGCACCGAATTCGACGTTTACTGCCATTCTGCCGGTTGAAAATTCTAGGCGCGGCCAACCTTCCCGCTATCTACCTACTATTCACAAGCTCCGTGGCATCTGCTTTGAACCCTCTTTGCCCAACTCTACATTTGCTGACTGACGATCCAAATCACCACCATCGATCGAACAATTTACTTCCCTTCAAAATTCGCTTAGCTTGCCTGCAACAATAAAAATAATCATCAGGAGGACGCAATTATGACCAAGATTTTCACTGGCCTGGCCACTGCCTTTATGATTCTTTTGGGCGCCAGCGCCGCAATGGCTGAGGGCAAAACCCACAAGGTTGCTATTCATGTGGATCAGAACAATCCGAAGGTCATGAATATGGCGCTTAATAATGCCAAGAACCTTATGGCATTTTACAAAGCCGCTGGTGATAAGGTCCAAGTTGAAATTGTCACCTACGGCCCTGGTCTGCATATGTTGCGCGCCGATACCAGCCCAGTTGCACAGCGCATCGCCGTGATGGCTATGAACCCGAACATTCAGTTTTCCGCCTGCGGCAATACTCATCGCAAAATGAGTAAAAAATCTGGCAAATCAGTAAAGTTATTGAGTGAAGCCAAAATGGTCCCATCAGGCGTTGTCAGACTGATCCAATTGCAAGAACAAGGTTGGGCATATGTACGGCCCTGAGATCTGAAGTCTGAAGTCTAGACTATTCATACTGAACTGTGATTACATCACCTCCCGAACCGATCGGCGGTCGCAATCTAGCACAAACACTATTCAATGGTTTGAAACTCAATGGCTCGAATTTTGTTCGGGCCATTGACGTATGCGCTACCTATCATTGAGTGAAACCGCTTCTTGCTGGTGCTCGCCGATATCTTGATTGTCAACTTCTCACGGCTTCAGCTTCAACCTCCCAGCCCCCTCAGCACAACAAAATCGCAATGCCCGCCATGCCCGACCCAGCCAAGCCAAGCCAGATGTCATCATCACTGAATTCATGGATGTGACCGCTGTTGACAGTTTAAGACACAAATTTGAAGTGGTTTGCCAGGACGATTTATGGTCGGCCCCGGAGGCATTGAAGGCACTGCTGGCAAATGCCCGCGCGCTTATAGTGCGCAATCGCACGCAGCTCAATAAAGACCTTTTGCAAGCCGCGCCGAACCTGCAAGTCATTGCCAGACTGGGTGTCGGTCTCGACAATATAGATCTGGACTATTGCAAATCCAATGACATTGAGGTTTGCCCGGCCATCGGCTGCAATGCTGCGCCGGTCGCAGAATATGTGTTGACCTGCGCCATGTTACTGGCGCGTGCGGGCGCGCTGAGCGGAACGCAAAATCTTAAATCCGGGGAATGGCCACGTGGCCAATTCAGCATGGGGCATGAAATTGCCGGTAAGATCCTCGGCATTGTCGGTTTTGGCTCAATCGGCCAACTCACGGCGCAGCGGGCGAGCGCCATGGGCATGAGCGTTATAGCGCATGACGACTTCCTGCCGGCAAATTCCAAAGCCTGGAAGGATACGCAGCGCGTCAGCCTGGCTGACTTAACCGCTCGCGCCGACATCATCTCACTACATTGCCCACTCACCAAGCACACCCGGCACATGATCGACAAAGCCGTCATCGCGGCCATGAAACCCGGTGCGATCCTTATTAATGCGGCGCGCGGTGGCATTGTCGATGAGGCAGCTTGCGCAGCCGCTTTGCGTAGCGGTCAGTTGGGCGGCGCGGCTCTTGACGTATTCGAACACGAGCCCATAGAGGCGCAAACGGCTTCTTTGTTCAAGGATATCGATACGGTAATTCTAACCCCGCACATTGCCGGCGTAACTATCCAGGCAAATCTGCGGGCAAGCAAGATGTGCGCCGCCGCGGTAATGCGGGTCCTTGGCAGGCCTTCCTAACCGAGACTTAGTTGTTACCTTGCCAAGCCTTATCAATTAGGAAAGTTTTGTTGATAAGGAAAGGCTCGTAAATTGAGAACGCCTTCTTGTCCGACCAGACTTTGAATAACTGTTAGGTTTTGTTTAACCGTTAGAAATTGTTGGTCTGGCAATGCTGGCAATCGAATGAACTTTGGGACAATTTAGTTCCACATCAATTTAAATGGTGTCATAGCCAGGCTTTGGGGCTTGCTTCGTCTGGGTTTAAGGCGCGCTGCGTTGTAGCGCGTATTTGCAGTAACGCCGAGAAACTTTGTATTGGCTGCGTTGCGAAACCTGATATCTTTTTTCTCGAACATAAGCTCTCCATCGACCCATATCCGCAAAATACCATCTTGTTTGCCAATACTGTTAAGAGAAATCTCCTGCTCCAGATTAACCCAACGCCCTGTCGGCATATTATATTTTGCCAGATCAACGCGTTTTCTAGCGTTGCTGGTTGCTGCGCCTGCTGATTGGAGTTGAATGCCGCCTTTGCCATTGGCATCCCAGCTGATCCTGGCTGCAAAACCCTCGCGCCCGGCATGGTCCGCCTGCTCACCGTCTGCATCAATTTGAAGCGGTGCATCTTCTGCGTCTTGCCCGGCAACTAAACCTGGCAACACCCCGCCTGCACGAAAATCAAAGCCCTTTGGCAGCCGCACATCATAGCTCAAACATGCCGAAGATTTTTTGGCCAGAAACCCTGGAACCCAGCGAAATCCAAGCCCGCCAGTTGAACCGTCGTCCTGCCTTTGCGCGCCCGCTGTTCGGGACAGTCCAACTCGCATAACCAGATCGCCTGAAGCTGTGGAGCGCTTGTTAATGGTTAGATTTTGCAAAATCCCCCATTGGCCCGCGCCGAGCCGCCCTTGCATTGCCCCAGGCGTCAAGGGCGCTCCGTTTTCGTCGCCAAGATCAAACGATGTCGCAACCCGATACCGCGCTGTGCATCGCTCGATATCAGCGGGAAAGATCGCCGTTTTAATCAATGCTACTGTGCCGACCAGGATTAACAGGCCCGCGCCACCATTGAACAATATTGCATTCTTGCTGGGCAAGTTCATTGCACTCATTTACCTTTTGGCAGCCGCAACGGCCATAGCGGTGTTGCTTATATTCTTATAAGGGCGGCCTAGCTTTTGGGGGCGAACACTTGTGGAAATACTTTTGCTTGACCGGTTTCAATCAAAACGCTTGCCCGCATTCCCGATTGTAATGCAATTTTCTTAGCAATTTGCGACCGCGGCTGAACTAAATTATAAATCAGCTCGCCGTGGGTCTGATGCGAGAAACTGGATCCCCCGGCAACCAGACGCGACGAGTGCAACCGCGCTTCAAACGGGCCTTGTGCTCTGCCATTGGCGTCATACAAAACAACTTTCACACGCCCGTTGGCATGAAGCCCAGCTTCCAGATCGCCGCGCAAAACGGATCTTACGCGCAAGCCATCCACTTCATCGAAAATTTTCATGAGTGCCGTATTTGGAGTAACTATATTATTGGTCTCCAGGCCCTGGATCAATTCGATACGGCCGGAAACATCTGAATAAATTTCTGCCCGAGTAACTTCCCGCTCCGCCGCCGCAATTTGCGTGTACAAAAACTGCCGGTGGTGCGCTATTTTTTTCAAACGAGCCGCCAGATCTACCATCAACCCTTGCGCCCGTTGCGGCGATTGGTACGGCGCCAATAGTTCCTTCTTGATGGTCGCCCGGATGTCAGCCAACTGTATGTGCGCCGATTGCATCAGGCCCGACAAATTCTTTATCTGTGCCTCCAGCGACGAAGTGTCCAATCTGGCCAATAATTGCCCGGCCTTTACCTGCTCACCATTTGAAACATAAATTTGCGCCAGACG
>JAJRRE010000303.1 GCA_024279745.1 Alphaproteobacteria bacterium | reverse complement strand
CGAATTGACAAAACTGGAGCGTTTTTGAAAAACATTGGCCAGATAGGCGGCGATGACTGTTATGAAAATCAGCGCCATATCTTTCATGTATTCATAGATATCGGCAAATAGCGACTGCAGCTCAGTGGCATTAAGAAATGGAATATAGGGTGCCAGTTTGGCGATGAGCGAGAGGCCCAAGACGCCAAACAGCAAGGCATAAGTAAAGGATATTTTCTTGTTTAATGTTGCGCGGGTCATGAAAGCTCTTCTGGCAGCTGAATGAGAGGGTCGACTGAGGGGTGCAATTTAGGAGTATAACCGTTCGAAATTACGGCAATCGCGGCGCGCGGGGTCAACACATCGACGCTGGTGTGCGCCGATGGCGGTGAACCGGCGGCCCGATAACCGTCAAAGGTCCATAGATAGAAGACGCCGTGCGCGATCAAATGCGGCCGCCCCCGCCAGCTTATAAATGCGCCGTCAGGTAGCGCGCCGGCCATATCCCGATAGCGCCGTTTGCCACCGTCATTGCTCAGGCGCTGGGCGTGCAGCAAATCGTCCATGGCGCCTGCCCTGGCACGTTTCTTTTTCCCGGTTCCGATGAGGGCGTTGGATATGTTGGCGCCCGCCGCCGCCGCCGCGTCCGCTTGCGGCCAAAGTCTGGCAAACAAAATCGCATCCTCGCGCCGGCATTCAAAACACGGACGATGACCGGCGGCCAGCGCAGTGGCCTCATCGAGGAAGAACAATTCCGTATAGCGACCCGGCTGCATCAGGGCGCGTCGCCGGTTTTTAAACGCAAGTACGCAGGTAATCCACGCCTTTGAGTGCCAGCGCCGCTTGCTCAGGGTTTGATCGGCGCGGTGAAAACAACCGCCGCGATTGCCGTACATGGTCCCGCGCGCCGACGTCGCAATGATCTCGCCTTCAGGCGTTACGCGATTTTGAAACGGCATGGACGTGCCTCTTTATTGGTCAGGAGGCCTGGCTGGCTTTATGGCAAGCAACCAGTCCGGCCAGCGCACTGCCGCCATGCCCTGCCGCCAAATCGGCTATGGTCGGAATGATCAGCGCGGCGCCGGAAAAATCGTCCTGGTTCGTATAAATGCTTGGTGTGATCAAGGTGGCGATATTCGCTCCGCGCGCCGATGCCAGGCCGTTAAAGGAATCTTCCAGCGCCAGACAGTTTCCAGCAGGCAGTCCCAGCCCGTCCAACGCCCGGAGGAAAATATCAGGCGCCGGTTTTTTGTGTCGCACCATATCGCCTGAAGAGATCACCTCAAACAGATCCATGCCGTCCTTGCCCAACGTGGCTTTGACCAGCGCGACAACATTTGGTTGACTTGTCGTGGTGGCGATGGCCATGCGCATTTGGTTGGCGTGAGCTTCTTCGATCAACTCGGCAATTCCCGGACGCAGCGCCACCGTGCCGCTGTCAATGATCGACGTATAAAGCCTGGTCTTATGGGCGTGCAGCTGCGCGATGAATTCGGCGAGCGGTTGGCTGCCGGTATGCTCATAGCCGATGTCGCTCATATGGGCGCCGATGCGTTCCTTGCCGCCGGTGGTTTTCAGCAAATGGCGATAGTCGTCCTGGCTCCAATTCCAGTTCAGTGCGAATTTACCAAAGGCTTCGTTAAAGGCGGCGCGGTGCGCTTCTTCGGTTTCGGCAAGTGTGCCGTCGACATCAAATATGATCGCTTCAAGCGGTGCGGCGGCGCGGCTTGCGGGGGTAGTCATGAATGATGTCTCCAGCTGGATTTAAGATGTGTTATGCGCCGCGCGTGCGAGCAGTGCTTGTGCGTCAGTGCTCAAGGCCTTGGTTAGCTCTTTTGCCGAACAGGGGAGCCCGCGTCCAGATGACAGATTGGCCGCCTGCCCGGACCACAGCGACGAAAATGCGGCAGAGCCTTGTGCTTCAGCGGCGGCTTTTAGCGGCGCAAGCGCGGCTCCAGCAGTTGGAAAGGGCGGCGCGGCATTGCTCATCGGGCCGGTTTCATCCATTAGCCGATTTGATATCCCGCGCGCCGGTTTGCCGGAAAACAGGTTCGTGAGGGCAGTGTGCCCCTCGCCGGTCTGCTCCAGAGCCGTGCGATGCAGTGCTGAGATGGTCGCGTCACTGGTAAACAGATAAGCCGTACCGATTTGGGCGCTGGCGGCGCCAAGCATGATCGAGGCGGCAATCCCGCGGCCATCGCCAATTCCCCCGGCAGCAATGACGGGAACGGAAACAGCGTCGACAATTTGCGGTAGCAACGCAAACAGCCCCGATTGTCCGTCGATAGTGTCTTGCAAAAACATCGCCCGGTGCCCGCCCGCTTCAGCGCCCTGCGCTATAATAACGTCGCAGCCATTGGCCTCCAGCCAAATCGCTTCTTGCACAGACGTTGCTGACGACAGCACGGTGCAACCGGCGGCTTTAACGCGGGCAAGCAGATCAGGAGTTGGCAGGCCGAAATGAAAACTGACGACTTCAGGCCGCAGCTCCTCGACCAACGAACAGTGGGTCTCGTCAAAGGGGGCGCGATTTGGCGTCGGCACTTGCGCGGCAGGGTCGAGCCCCAGCTCCTGGTAATAGGGGGTAAGTTTAGCGCGCCACGCCGCCTCGCGCGCCGGATCAGCGGCTTCAGGCGTATGGCAGAAAAAATTTAGATTAAGCGGGCGGTCTGTTTGCACGCGTATAGCACCGACTTCAGCGCGTATTTGCTCGGGGGACAGCATAGCGCAGGGCAGTGAACCAAGGGCGCCGGCCTGGCAGGCGCCAATCGCCATTGCTACCCCGTTCGCTCCGGCCATCGGCGCCTGGATGAGCGGAACCTCAATGTTCAAAAGATCCAGCAGGCGACGGTCAGGCCACATGGTTTGGTGCTTTCATCGAACTTCCAAAGCCTGACAGCTGGTTTTAACGGGCTGTCGCCGCAATTGCCAACAATTGCCCCGCCGTAGTTCCAGTTGCGGGCGAACGGGCGCGCCTCTAGTTAGGAAGGCGGGGGCAATGCTTTGTTATTTCGGGGCGCGCTTGGCCAGAATGCGTTGCAATGTGCGCCTGTGCATGTTGAGACGGCGGGCGGTTTCAGACACATTGCGATTGCACAGCTCATAGACGCGCTGAATATGTTCCCAGCGAACCCGGTCGGCGGACATTGGGTTTTCCGGCGGCGGTGCTTTTTCTTCCGGCGGCGCCAGCAGGGCATCGGTCACATCATCGGCGTCGGCAGGTTTGGCCAGATAATCAACGGCGCCCAGCTTCACCGCCGTGACAGCGGTTGCCAGATTGCCGTAACCGGTCAGAATAATGGCGCGCGCATCGGGCCGCAGTTTTGACAACTCGGCAATAACGTCGAGGCCATTGCCGTCTTCCAGCCGCATATCAACGACGGCGAAGGCGGGCGGTTGCTGGCGGATCAGGCTCAACCCTTCGGCAACGGAATGGCCGGAGCGCACTTCAAAGCCGCGCGATTCCATGGCACGAGATAACCTTGTCAGGAAGGGGCGGTCGTCATCGACCACGATCAGTGACCGATCTTCGGGCAGTTCATCTTGCCGAAACGACAGATCTTCTTCTTCGCTCACGATAGTTCTCCTGAATTCATCGCCCGAGCGAGCTATGCTTGAGCAATCTTTATTATTCGCAAGTCATTTAAATTTTATCAGCAAGTCAGACCCTTAAAGCGGATCTTATGGTTCGATTATAACGCCCTTACCGCTTGCGCCAACCCCTTAACCCCTCGATCTTTTGATTTTGGGTAAATCTGCGGGGGTGAAAGCGTTAAAATTGCTGATACATTTGATTGAAAGGGACCGTTTATCGGAATTACATGCAGTTACATGCAGCTTGAGCAAATCCAATTCGTGCGTCTTAGCGCCCTGAGCCAGCTCTGTAACGTTCTGTACCGTTCTGTACCGTCGTTTCATCAAGAAGATCTCTTGGGATCAAAATCCTGGCCAATTAAATCCGGGTTTGCAGCGGTGTCAGGTCGACATGACCGATGAATTCGGCGCGCGGCCAGACGATGCGCACAATTGCGCCGGTTTTGGGCAGGGTTTGATTAAGATAGCTCAGCTGCGCGCCGGAACGTTGCAGCAAGGTTTTGGCAATGAAAAACCCAAGGCCCAGGCCGCTGGCTTCGCCGCCAACGCCTTTGCCCCCGGTGCGCCTTGTGGTGACATAAGGATCGCCAAGCGTGTCCATGATTTCGGGCGAAAATCCCGGACCATCATCGCTAACCGTGACAATGACTTCCTGCTCCGACCAGCGCGCTTCGACCACAACTTCGGT
>JAJRRE010000302.1 GCA_024279745.1 Alphaproteobacteria bacterium | reverse complement strand
GGCAGGCTGCACCGTGGTGGTCAAGCCGGCAGAAGATACGCCGCTATCGGCATTGGCGCTGGCTGAGCTGGGCGCGCGGGCGGGCATTCCCCCTGGCGTGTTTAATGTGGTGACCTGCAAGAGCCCGCAAGGTGTTGGCGCTGAACTGACCAGCAATCCTAAAGTGCGCGCCTTGACCTTCACCGGCTCAACGGCGGTCGGCAAAATCCTTTATGCCCAATGTGCCGGCACCATGAAAAAACTGGGGCTTGAGCTGGGGGGGAATTCGCCCTTTATCGTGTTTAATGATGCCGATCTGGATAAGGCGATTGAAGGCGCTATGGCATCGAAATATCGCAATGCCGGGCAGACTTGTGTTTGCGCCAATCGCATCTTCGTGCAGGACGGCGTTTATGAAGACTTTGCTGCCCGGCTTGCGGCAGAGGTTAAAAAGCTCAAGGTCGGGGATGGGCAAACTGCGGGCGTGACGCAGGGCCCGCTGATTAATGAAGCGGCTGTGCAAAAAGTTGAAAGCCACGTTGAAGATGCGGTGGCCAAGGGCGCCAAAATCATGCTCGGCGGCAAACGCCATGAGCTGGGCGGGACATTCTTCGAGCCGACCATTTTGACCGATGTAACGCCAGATATGAAGGTGGCCAGCGAGGAAACCTTCGGCCCCGTGGCGCCGCTCTACCGGTTCCAAACGGAAGAAGAAGTCGTCGCCATGGCCAATGATGTGCCGGTCGGGCTGGCGGCTTATTTCTATACGCGCGATATTGGCCGGGCGTGGCGTGTTGGCGAAGCGCTGGAATATGGTATTGTGGGAATTAATGAGGGAATTATCTCAAATGAGGTGGCCCCCTTTGGCGGCGTGAAAGAGTCTGGGCTGGGCCGCGAGGGCTCTCATCACGGCATCGACGAGTTTGTTGAAATGAAATATATGCTGATGGGCGGGGTCTGACATCCGTTGGCGTGCGCAATAACAATAACATCTGCTGCCACATTGTTCGTGTAAGGCAGATCTGGATCTGCATCTGAATTTGGATCGGGCCGTTCACAGCCCCCGACGGGGGCGATCTGGCACTGTTGGAAGAAAGCAAAGTATGTCACTGGATGATTGGAAACTGCTGGCCGCACAAAAGGCCATGACCTTTGTTGAGCCACGTATGAAGCTGGGGCTGGGCACCGGCTCAACGGCGGCGAAATTTGTTGAACTGCTCGGCGTGGAAGTGGCCAAGGGCCTCGACATTATTTGCGTGCCTACCTCCGAGGCCACGCGCAAACAGGCCGAAGCACTGGGCATTAAGCTGACGACGCTGGATGAGCAGCCCTTCCTTGATCTGACCGTCGATGGCACCGATGAGCTGGATGAAGAGTTGCGGCTGATCAAGGGCGGCGGCGGCGCCTTGCTGCGCGAAAAGATCGTCGCCACCGCATCGGAAAGCATGATCGTGATGGCCGATAACTCCAAACAGGTGGACAAGCTGGGGGCTTTCCCGCTGCCAGTTGAAGTCGTGCCGTTCGGTCTCAAAGCAACTGAGAAAATGATCGAGATGCTGGCCAATGAAGCAGGCTGTAATGGCGAATTAAAATTGCGCATGGCAGCAGATGGCGGCGTGCCGTTCAAAACCGATGGCGGCAATCTGATTTTCGATTGTCATTTTGAACGCATCGAAGACCCCGAAAGCCTGGCCGATGCCTTGCATATTATTCCCGGCGTTGTTGAACACGGCCTGTTTCTGGGCGTTGCTGATGCGGCAATTATCGCCGGACCGGACGGCGTGAAGGTCTATGAAGCCGATTACGATATTGAAGTTTGACCCGGTGGCAATTTTTAAACTGTAGCCGTTTGAATTGAGTTTGAACTGGCGAAGATTACCGAAATCATCATGTTTGCAACGCACAGAACTGGGTTCTGCTGCGGCAGCGCATTCACGATCGTTCAGACACGTCTTTTTCGGACAAGGCGCTAAGGAGCAGTAATGAGCACGTACGATTACGACTTATTCGTCATCGGGGCCGGCTCGGGCGGTGTGCGCGCGGCGCGCATAGCGGCGGGGCATGGCGCCAAAGTGGCACTGGCGGAAGAGTATCGCTTTGGCGGCACCTGCGTCATTCGCGGCTGTGTGCCCAAAAAACTGTTCGTTTATGCAGCGCGCTTTGCCCATGAGTTTGAAGATGCCGCCGGGTTTGGCTGGAGCGTTGGTGAGCGCTCGTTCAATTGGAAAACGCTGGTCGCCAATAAGGACAAAGAAATCGACCGGCTGGAGGGGCTGTATCAAGGCACGCTCGCCCGCGCCGGGGTCGAAGTGTTCGCCTCGCGCGCCGAACTTGAAGACGCACACACACTTGTGCTCAAAGACGGACGCCGGATCAGCGCGAAGACGATCCTGGTGGCGACCGGTGGCACGCCGGTTCTTGACGATAAGATCGAGGGCATTGAGCACGCGATCACCTCCAATGAAGCGTTCCATCTCGATGAGCTGCCGCCGCGCATTGTCGTCGTTGGCGGCGGTTATATCGCGGTTGAGTTCGCCGGTATTTTTAACGGTCTCGGCGTCGATACAACGCTGGCTTATCGCGGCGAGAAAATCCTGCGCGGGTTCGATGAGGATATGCGCGACGGTGTGACCACCAGTTATAAAACGCTCGGCATTGATGTGCGGACCGAAACGGTGTTTGAGCGGATTGAGAAAACTGCGGCGGGATATGTCGGGCATCTGAAAGGCGGCGGCACAGTAGCGGCGGATCTGTTTATGTTCGCCATTGGCCGCACGCCCAACACCAAGAATTTAGGCTTGCAGGCCGCCGGCGTTGAGCTGGGCTGGAATGGCCATGTGGTGGTCGACAGTAATTCGCGCTCCAGCGTCGATAATATTTATGCGGTGGGCGATGTCGCCGACCGGGTACAATTAACGCCCGTCGCCATCAAGGAAGGGCACGCGTTCGCCGACAGCCTCTATGGCGGCAAGCCGTGGAACGTTAATCACGACACCATTCCAACGGCGGTGTTCTCTGACCCGGAAATCGGCACGGTCGGTCTGCCGGAGTATCTGGCACGAGAGCGTTATCCAAAACTTGATATTTATAAATCAAATTTCCGGCCGATGAAATATACCTTGGCCGGGCGCGAGTCACGCATGATTATGAAGCTGCTCGTCGACGGGCAAAGCGACAAGGTTGTTGGCTGTCATATATTGGGGCCCGACGCCGCCGAGATTGTGCAGATCGTCGCGGTGGCGATGCGTATGGGCGCCACCAAGGCCCAGTTTGATGCGACCATGGCGCTGCATCCAAGCGCCGCCGAAGAGCTGGTCACCATGCGCGAGAAATGGACGCCGCCAGAAGTTTCGGCTTAAAGCCTTAGGCTTAAAGCTTCAGGCTTTATCATGCGTGTGTTCTGAAACTATGAGGTTGTGACTTGGCAAGACTACAAGAAAAAAGCGCCCTGATTACTGGCGCAGGCGGCGGCATTGGCCGGGCCATGGCTTTGCGGTTCGCGAGCGAAGGCGCAGCAGTGATTGTCTCCGATATTGATGCGGCGGCGGCGGCAAAAGTCGTAGGCGAAATCGTCGAGGCGGGCGGAACGGCGCGGGCGCTGACCTGCGACGTTACCGATGTTGGTTCGATCACGGCGTTGCTGGGCGATATCACGGCGCGCGAGGCCAAGCTTGATATATTGGTGAACAATGCCGGGCTCAATGTGCGTTCCGATTTTCGCCATATGAGCAATGACGATTGGCTCAAGGTTCGCCAAACCAACCTCGACGGTGCGGTGATCTTGTCGCGTGATGGCTTTGATTTGTTGAAGGCATCGCGAGCCGGCGTAATCCTGAACGTCTCCTCGATCATGGGCCGGCGCTCGTTGCGCCAGCTCGGGGCCTATAGTGTCACCAAGGGCGCGATGTCGGCGTTGACGCGGGCGCTTGCCGTTGAGTATGCAAGTTTCAATATCCGTGTGAATTCCATCGCGCCGGGCTTTATCGACACCGCGCTGACCAATCGCTTTGTGCGCAATCCGCTGGTTTCCAAAGCGCTGCTGGATCAGACCCCGATGCGCCGCTTTGGCTCGCCCGATGACGTGGCCAGGGCGGCATTGTTTCTGGTATCCGATGAGGCGGGTTTTGTCACCGGCGCCGAGTTAACCGTTGACGGCGGCATGGCGGCGGGGCTGTAACGGTGAGCGGCCAATGACCCATCGCGAGGCCGCTCATATGTGCGGCGGCGGAAAGCTGCGTCTAACAATGGTGTTTTGACATGACGGCAAAGCGTATGTTCGATTTGACACTTATCACGCTGGGCGCACCGCTAATTGTACTGGTGCTGGCGCTGCT
>JAJRRE010000301.1 GCA_024279745.1 Alphaproteobacteria bacterium | reverse complement strand
GATGATCAATTCGCCGGGTTTCGACCATGCCCAGTTTGCTGCAGTAAAAATCCAGGCTTTTGTCCAGATCGGTAACCCGGACCATGGTGTGTAAATATCTCATGTGATCTTCTTTGCTATCCTTGCGCTCATAACGAGGTGTTTGGTCTCCAGCGGGGTGTCGTGCACTGGCTCATAGGAAAAACCGCGCCGCCCCGCATCTGTTGAGAGATTGATCATGGTAACGGCGGCGCGCTGGTAAATAAAACAGGCTAGGCGCCGCGCTTGTCATAAAACAATACCTGCCAGTGCCGCATAAGCTAAGGCCTAAAGCGGCTAGCGTGCCAAATATAACCTCATTTAAGCCGCCAGCACCAAAAATCCCTATTTGGCCGCAATCGAGGATGGCAGGACCGGTCGCAACCACGGGATATGAAAAACCCCCTATAACTGGCCACCAATTAAAAAGTTCACCGACTGTTGTGCCGGTCGCAACGTCTATCCATCTCGTTCAAGATCAATCCTGCGCAATGGAGTTTACAAATTTCGGCCGCCTTATTCTGCGAAATGCAGACGCGGGCAACAACCCCCTGGTGCAGCCAATTGAATTTATTCCCGCGCTCGACAAATAAAAACGCGGTGTTGCGCTGGTTCCATTGTGCAATGCGACAAAAGCGCAAAAAATTACAGTTTAAGGCTTTTGAATTGGGGATATTCAGTGGATTAATCCCCCGCGATTGACGACAAGTTCCATCCGCTATCGTCGACCAACTTATTGTCGCTTCAGCCGAATCACTTGGCCTCCGTATAGAGCATTTTGGTCCGCCAATTTTTCAAAACTCGCGTTCAAAACACCCCAATTTCAAGATTACAAACAAGAGTTTTTCACTGAAGCTATAGTTTGCTGAATGCCCCTGAAAATCAGCAAGTTACATCGCCGAAGAGGATGCAAACTATTTGATTCGTTCGGCTTTTGCCGTTGAGTGTCCGCAAATAGCGCTGGCAAGGACGCCTCAATTCTGCTTAATGTTTGACACGATTGGCGCCGTCTTAAACGTGAGTGGGCAACTCAGTCTTGGTAGCGAGGCGCCGCCAGTCAAAACGCATAAATCTTAATGTCAACGATTACTGTAAAGGGGTAGCTTCTATGGGGGACGTTAAATTTCCGCCGAAGGTTGAGGGTGTGTCCAATGCACAGCTGGGCGACGAAAGCGGTGTTCTAAACGCCGAAGGTCTCGATGTATTCGAAATTTCGGGATCTATTAAATGGTTCGATGCCAGCAAGGGCTATGGCTTTATTGTGCCAGACAATGGCCTTCCCGATGTGCTGCTGCACGTGACTTGTTTGCGCGCAGGTGGCTTCCAGACGGCTTATGAAGGTGCTAGGCTGCATTGCGAAGTTCTCAGACGCCCCAAAGGTATGCAGGCGTTTCGGATAATTTCCATGGATGAAAGCACTGCCATTCATCCTTCTCAGCTGCCACAGCGCACCCATGTGATTGTCGAAGCTGAAAGCGACTGGGAACGGGCGATGGTAAAATGGTTTAACCGCGTGCGAGGTTTTGGCTTTTTGACCCGCGGGGAAGGTACTCCTGATATTTTCGTACATAATGAAACCCTGCGCCGGTTTGGTTTTACCGAATTGCGCCCGGGGCAGATGGTCCAAGTTCGCTATGGCGGCGGCTCGAAAGGCTGCATGGCTGCCGAATTGCGCCCCGACGGCGTTGAAAGCACCCTGCTGTCGCCTCATTGACCGTTGGTGCCAGAAATTGACCAGGCTAAAAATAAACAGAAGCATCCAAGTGGTGCTTCTGTCTTTTTTTATGGTGAGCAGCACAAATCTTGCCGCACTAACGGGCGTTGACCACCAGAGCGGCGCCCAAGGCGTTGGCACGCAGCTGATTGCAACCTTGGCTGGTGGCCAGGCCTGGGCCAAGCCTTCACGCGAACCACTGACGCTGGTGACAGCAAAGGGCGACGTTCGGTTACATGTCGAGGTGGCACGCAGCGCACAGGAAAAAGCGTTGGGATTGATGTTTCGCACCGCTTTGGCCGACGACAATGGTATGTTGTTCGCCTATGATAGCGACCAGATTATTACCATGTGGATGAAAAACACCTACATTCCCCTGGATATGGTGTTTATTGGCGCCGATGGCGTGATCGTTCATATTGCAGCGATGACCGAGCCGTTCTCAGAAGAAATTATCAGTTCTGTAAACCCTGCGCGCTTTGTGTTGGAGTTGGCTGGCGGCGCGGCAGCACGAATTGGCCTGAAAACTGGTGATAAAGTCCGCCACGATCTAATCAAGCAACCAACGAATTGAAACCCTGGTAGATGCCAGAATTCGCAGTCGGCTACAACATTGTGCCGGCCCAGCGCTGATGCACGGCGCGGGCATCAGTGCTAGGCGGCGCGGCGCGCGCGGGCCCACCAAAGTTGAATAATTACCGATTGCAGCATTATTTCCCAAATAGTCTAAACTATTACACCAAACTATACGTTCTGCACTTGACCAAATCGGCAAAACAAGCCAATAAATCCGGCGCACTATGTGCTGCGGTCGATCAGAACAAATCCTTGGCGCAATTTGCGGACACAAGGGTAGAACGGTCGACAGGATTACATCGTTATTGCAGCGTCGTTGTCCGGGCAGCAGTCGCAAACTTGATCGATGTTCATCTTGAGGTTGGCATAGGCCGACAATTGAGACGGGGTATAGCTCAGCCTGGTAGAGCACCTGCTTTGGGAGCAGGAAGTCCGGTGTTCGAATCACCGTGCCCCGACCATTCTCATCAATTGGGTGATTTTAGCGATCCAGCCCGATTTCAAGGCGAAAATTGCGCCGCGCTTGCCGCTAAACCGGACTGAACTCAGGCGCTAAGCTCTTGCACGAAAGGAAATGTCGATGGTTGCGCGAATTTACAAGCCGGCCAAGACTGCCATGCAATCGGGATTAGGCCGCTCGCAGAGTTGGAGATTGGAGTTTGAACCTCAAACGCCGCGCAGCACAGATCCGCTAAT
>JAJRRE010000300.1 GCA_024279745.1 Alphaproteobacteria bacterium | reverse complement strand
GATCTTGTCCCTATTCGCATTTGGCGGATCAATCGGGATCTGGGACAGCGCGGCGACAGCGCAGGATGTGCGCGCGTTCAACCACCGCTCCGTAGCACGCGATGCGGTGCGCTATGAATTTTTCCTCAAAAAGAACTGGTTGCCGGGGGAGCGTTCCGCGCGCCAATGGCGCATTAGCGGCGAGCTGGCTCTTGGCGCGCAAAATGATCCGCGGGCAGCCTCGCGCAATTTCGCCAAAGCTGTTGTTGCCGACACCAGGGACGCCCGCGCCTGGCTAGGCTTGGCCAAGGCCCTGCTGGCGATCAAGCCCAAATCGAATGAAAAATATTCTTTGCCAACCAATGGCACAGCGTCGGCCTTTATTGCTTACAAACGCGCCGCATCCAAAGCTTTGCAAGGTGAGGCGTTGGCGGTATTGGCGCAAGGGCTCAAGCGCCGCTCGTTCTGGCGCAGTGCTATTAATGCGCTGAAGCTCAGCCAGAGCCTTGCACCATCAGCCGCCACGCAAAAAGCTTATGCGGATCTGCGAGCGCAAAAGGGCTTTCGTATAACAGATTACAAAATCGATTCCGATGCCCGGCTGCCGCGCCTATGCGTGCAGTTTTCCGAGCGGCTGGCGCGCGGTGATATTGATTTTTCGCCCTTCGTCTCAGTGGACGGCAAAGACCCGCAAAATGTAACCGCCGAACCGCGCCAGCTGTGCATTGACGGGCTGAAACACGGCAAACGTTATGAAATTCGATTGCGCGCCGGTCTGCCCTCTGCCATTGGCGAGGATCTTCTGAAATCGGCGCCGTTCTCGGTTTATGTGCGCGATCGCTCGCCAACCGTTCGCTTTTCCGGCCGCGGCTATGTGCTGCCCAATAAAGGTCAGCAGGGCATTCCGCTGGTTACCGTCAATACGGACCAGGTTGAAGTCGAAGTCTATCGCCTTGGTGATCGCTCGTTGGTTCAGACAGTACAGGGCGAAGAATTTCAAAGGCAACTGGATCGCTGGCAGTTCTCCGAAATTACCAAGACCAAAGGCGCGCGCGTTTATAAGGGCGTCTTGGACGTCGCCAAGAAACTGAATGATGATGTAACAACGGCGTTTCCGGTCAGTGAGGCGCTGCCGCAGCTGAAACCCGGCGTCTATGCTTTGCGGGCCAAACCGGTGAGCGGCAAAGATCGCAGTTCCGCCACCCAATGGTTTATTGTCTCCGATCTGGGGATGAGCGCGCTGTCCGGTGAAACGGGATTGCACGCGTTTATCCGCTCCCTCGACAGCGCTGCACCGCTGGGGAATGTCACAGTGCGATTGCTGGCGCGCAATAATGAAGAATTAGGACAGAGCAAAACCGATAAAAACGGCTATGCACATTTTGCACCCGGCTTGACGCGCGGTGAAGGGGGATCGGCGCCGGCGGTACTGGTCGCGCAGACCGCAGGCGGCGATTATGCATTTCTGGATCTGGCCACCGCCGCATTTGATATGACCGACCGGGGTGTCAAGGGGCGCGAAGCTCCTGGCCCGCTCGATGCATTTGTTTATACCGAACGCGGCGTCTATCGCCCTGGCGAAA
The DNA here is from genome assembly GCA_024279745.1 of Alphaproteobacteria bacterium. Taxonomy (GTDB): domain Bacteria; phylum Pseudomonadota; class Alphaproteobacteria; order Rhizobiales; family Hyphomicrobiaceae; genus JAJRRE01. The sequence goes on along the minus strand of JAJRRE010000300.1, from coordinate 4,085 downwards.
CCGTGCATATTTCGGCGCTCATACGCGACGCCAAATCCCGTGCGGCGAAGCTACCGGTAACCCTTATTGTAACGCGCCCCGATGGCGTTGAACATCGCCGCTTTGTGCTCAAGGACGCGGGGCAGGGCGGGCGCTATCAGGCGCTTGATCTGGGCCGTTCGGTCATGACCGGCACCTGGCGCGCCAAGCTGCACGCCGACCCCAAAGCCAATGCGCTGGCGCAGGTTAAATTCCTGGTGGAAGATTTCGTTCCAGAACGCCTGGAGCTGAAGCTCACTCCCACCGGCAAGGCCATATCGGTTTACGATGGTGGCACAATCAACATTGCCGGGCGCTATCTTTATGGCCCCGCCGCCGCCGATCTGGCGCTGGAAGGCGATGTGATCGTGCGCGCTTCGAAGAAGCCCGTTGCCGGTTTCAAGGGATATCATTTCGGGTTGGCGAAGAAAACGATCACGCCAACGCGCCGGGCGCTTGGCACATTGCCGCGCACGGACAAAGACGGCAACGCGGTGCTGAAGATTAAACTGCCGAAGGTCGAGAAGACGGTTAAGTCGCTGGAGGCGTTAATTCGGCTGCGACTGCGTGAGCCGGGCGGGCGCACGATAGAGCGCTCAATGGTTCTGCCGGTTGACCTGCGCCAGCCGCGCCTGGGCATTAAGCCGTTGTTCAAGGGCGGGAATATTAGCGAAAATGAAACCGCGATGTTCAAGGTCGTTAAGCTCGACAAGACGGGAAAAGCGACCAATGCCAAAGGCCTGAAATGGGAGCTGAGTAAGCTGGAACGGCATTGGCAATGGTATCGCCAGGACGGCCGCTGGAGCTACGACGCCGCCACCACAACGCGGCGCATTGCGACCGGCACCATAGATGCGGGCGCTGCCCAGCCGGGCCAGATCGCGGCGCGGATTGATAACGGACGGTACCGGCTGGAAGTGACCGGCGGCAAAGATGAAGCGCTGGTCACCACGGTCGAATTCAACGCTGGCTGGTGGAGCGATGAGGGCGACGACAGTCCCGAAATTCTGGAAGTGGCGCTCGATAAAAAAAGCTATTTGCCGGGCGAAACTGCCATATTGAAAATTGCAGCAAAGCAGGCGGGCAAAGCCTTGATCGCAGTTTTGAATGCCGGCGTTGTAACGACAAAATTCGTTGATGTTCCCAAAGGCGGGCTGGATGTACCGCTTAGCGTCTCAGACGATTGGGCGCCCGGTGTTTATGTCACAGCAATGCTGTATCGCCCGATGGACCGCAAAGCCAAGCGGATGCCCGGCCGCTCAATCGGCGTGCAATGGTTGGGGCTGGATGCGGACGCGCGCACGCTCAAAGTCGGGCTGGATGTGCCGCAGAAAGTTAAATCCGGTTCCACATTGCTGGTGCCGATCAAGCTTGCTGGTTTGGCGCCCGGTAGCGACGCCCATGTCACTGTGGCGGCGGTCGATGTTGGTATATTATCGCTGACCCGCTATAAGTCTCCCGCACCACAAAAATGGTTTTATGCCCAGCGGCGCATGGGCGCTGAAATCCGCGATTTTTACGGCCGTCTAATCGACGAGATGCGGGCTGAACGCGGGGCACTGCGCACCGGCGGCGATGGTCCATCGGGGCCGTCCATGCAAGGCGCGCCGCCAACGCAAAAACCATTGTCGCTGTTCTCCGGCATTGTCAAAGTCGGCGCGGACGGCACGGCACAGGTTTCTTTTGATCTACCGGATTTTAACGGCACGGTGCGGCTGATGGCCGTGGCCTGGTCCGACGATAAAGTCGGCTCAGTGACCAAGGATGTGATCGTGCGCGATGCGGTGGCGCTGTTGGCGTCGGGACCACGTTTCTTGACCCTGGGCGATGAGGCGCGGCTGGAAGTGGATCTGCATAATGTTGAAGGTCCAGCGGCCGTCTATAAGCTGAGCGTTGAGCGCGAAACCGAAGACGGTCTGAAACAAAGCGTGCTGAACCGCGATATAACGTTAAAACTTGGTCAGCGCAGTTTTGAGCGTTTTATGATCAAGGCGGACGTCATCGGGCCGGTTAAATATGCCTTGCGCGTTACCGGCCCCGGCGGCATTGACGTCAAACGCGCCATGGACTTTGAGGTCTTTCCGCCCGCTGGCGATATCAAACGCACCATTGTCAGCGCGCTCAAGCCGGGCGGTACGTTGCAATTGAGTACTGATATCTTTGCCGGACTGATCCCGGGCCGTAGCCGCATGACAGTGAATGTCGGACCGACCGCAAGGCTTGATGTACCGGGCATTTTAAACGCACTCGACCGCTATCCTTATGGCTGCGCCGAGCAAACCGTCAGCCGCGCCCTGCCGTTGCTCTATGTCAACGCGCTGGCGCGTGATATCGGAATTGCCAGCGATGGACAAGTCAAAAAACGCGTGCAGGCCGCGATTAACCGGGTGTTTGATATGCAGGACAGCTCCGGCGCTTTTGGCATATGGGGGCCGTCAAACGCCGATCTTTGGCTGACCAGTTATGTCACCGATTTTCTCACCCGCGCCCGTGAAGCCGGCTATAGCGTGCGCAAACGGCCTATGCGTCAGGCGCTGGACCGGCTGCAGAATTTTGTTTCCTATGCCTCTGATTTTGAATCCGGCGGCGAGCGGCGGGCCTATGCGCTTTATGTCCTGGCGCGCAACGGCCGGGCGCCAATTGGTGAGCTGCGTTACTATGCCGACACGCGCCTTGAGCGGTTTTCGACGCCGCTGGCCAAGGCACAAATAGGTGCGGCATTGGCGATGATGGGCGACAAGACACGGGCGATGCGCGCCTTTGCTGCCGCCATCCGCGATCTTAATAAAACTGCCGATGATATCACGCGCACCGACTATGGTTCGACCTTGCGCGATGGCGCGGCGGTGCTGACCCTGGTCTCTGAGACCGGTATTGCCGCAAAACAAAGTGCGACATTGGTGGATGTGGTTGCCAAAGCCTATGAGGGCAAATCACGCAGCTCGACCCAGGAGCAGGCCTGGACCCTGCTGGCCGCGCGCGCTCTGTCACAAAAAGCCAAATCGACCTTATTGTTGGTCAGCGGCAAAGCCCATCACGGCGCTTATCGGCGCGGGTTGTCGGCAAAGGAGCTAAATAGCTCCACCATTGCGATCACCAATAAGGGGGCTGAGAATGTCGATGCGGTGCTCAGCGTGATGGGGGCGTCGTTGACCCCGGAGCCGGCGATTTCCAAAAGCCTCACCGTCACACGCCGCTATTATACAATGGCCGGCAAACAAGTGAAGCTGGACGGCGACGATGCCAGCCTGAACCAGAATGAACGGCTGGTCGTCGTGTTGGAAATCGGCGCCGACAATGATGTCGGGCGGCTACTATTGGAAGATCGGTTGCCGGCAGGGCTGGAGATTGAAAATCCGCGGCTGGTGGGAAGTGGTGATTTATCCGGCCTGAAATGGTTGAAGCCGAAAATCCGCCCGCGCATGACCCAGTTCCGTGACGATCGATTCGTAGCCGCCTTCGATTTTTACAAGGACGCTAACAATGACAAGCTTAAAACAACGGTTGCCTATCTGGTGCGAGCTGTAACGCCGGGGCGGTTTGTGCATCCTGCCGCGACTATTGAGGACATGTATCGCCCGGAGCGGTATGCGCGCACAAGCTCTGGCCATCTGACAATCAAGGCGGTGCATTGAGATTATGGAAAGCAAACGTAACGCTTTGTCGTACGCAACGAACAGCCCGGCGGAACCGGCACGCCGGCCGCAAAAACAGATACCGGGCCAGCGCCCGGCAAAGCGCCGCAAGATCTGGTCGCTGGTCTGGCGCAGTTTCGTCGCGCTGACCGTCGTCGCAGCCCTGAGCGGCGGGGCTGCACTATATGTGCTCGTCAAGCAAGTTGGGCCGCCGCCGCTGGCCAATGCGGATATTATGTCGGTGATCGTTGTTGACCGTAATGACAAATTACTGCGCGCTTTCACCACGCCCGATGGCCGCTGGCGTTTGCCGATTAAAAAAGCGCAAGTGGATCAGCGTTATCTCAAAATGCTGATGGCCTATGAGGATCGGCGCTTCTACGATCATCACGGTATAGACCCATTGGCGGTTATTCGCGCCGGGCTGTTGCT
>JAJRRE010000299.1 GCA_024279745.1 Alphaproteobacteria bacterium | reverse complement strand
CACCATGTCATGCCAATAATAACGAAAGTCTTCAGCTGTAAACGGGTGGCCGTCGGACCAGCGATGGCCTTTTCGCAAGGTGAAAGTGAAAATCCGGCCTTCCTTGACGTCAACTTCCTTCAATATGTCCGGCACAATTTTTAAGGTAGGATCATAGCCGACCAACCGCGCATAGCCATAGACTATAAGCATTCTGATGTCTTTGGAGCGGCCCATGATCATGCGCAAAGTACCGCCGTGACGGCCGATGCGTTTGGTTTTGCCGTCCGCGCGAAAGACATTGGGCTCAGTGGGAACGCGGTGCTCATAGGGGGGCAGGGCGCCGTTGTTAATGCGGTCCAGCAACATTGGCGGATCGATCTGGCCGCCAGCGGCAAAGGCGCCGCCAGACGCGGCGACAATCATCATCATCATGATGGTGGTTTTGACGACGGCTACAGCAGCGGCCCGAAAACCAATATAGGTTGGACGAGCAACAGCTAAGCCTGTCATGATGCTGGTGCCAAACAGGCGGCGGCAGATTGTGGTGCCGGTGTTGTTATTTGTGTTCAATGCGCTCAATCGATCTCCCCCCGGTGATTAGGCACTGCGATATAATTAGCATATCCCTGATCAGGGTAAATGTCGCCAATATGATAGCCCAATTCGCCCAATAGGCTTAAGAACGGCGAGATATTGGCGTCTGTGACCTCGACAAACAGGATCGGCCTTGCTTTTGCGATCAATTTTCGGGCGCCGCGCAGCACATCCAGCTCCATATGTTCCACATCGATCTTGATCAGATCGGCAGCGTCGATCGGGCAATCATCCAATGCGATTATGGATATCTCGCCGTCGGGCTGGTCGATCAGTTGTGCCGTTCCAAGATGGCCGCGCCGCCCCAGTTGCAGTGAACCGCTCATTGCCCGCGCGCCAACCCCTTTGCCCAAAAATCTGGTATCGATTGTGGTCAGTACTCCACTGGCTTTGATGACATGGTGCAAAAACGTTATGGCATCCGGATTGGGCTCGAATATTATAACGTTGCGTGCGCCCATGACCTTGGCGAAATAAACCATGTGGTTGCCGGTATTGGCGCCAACATCCAAAATGACGGGGTTGTCGTTTCGTTGCGCGATCAATTTTGCCAGCGCATGAAGCTCGGAGCTCTCAAAAAACAGCCCCCGCATTTGCAGCCGCTCTAATGTCGGGTTGCGGCCGCTATAGGCCAGCTTGATCTCATGGCCGGCGTGGTTGAAGGTGATGAATTGGGGATGGTGTTCGAGAAAAGTGAGAATAGCTTTGCGGTCGCGGTCCGTGACCGGCGGCGGCGTTGGCCCGCATGTTAGCGGCTGGGCGGTTTTGAGACATGACGCGCGGCGCCACAACGCCAGCAGATAATCGCCATAGCAGCGCGGCGGGCCGTCCGAGCCGCCCGAGCCGCCCAGATCGTCCGACAGGTTGCGCAATGTTGACAAGCGCACAAAATGCGAGCGCCCAATCCACCACAGCAAAACCATATGGCAAAGATCGAGCAGGCTGGAGCCGGTGTAAAAACCGCGCTTGAACGGCGCCGCTGTTTGATTGCCGCGTTCGGTTTTCTCAAATTCGCTATGCGCGCCGCGCCCGCCTTCGTCAGACTGTGCGGGGCCGCCGCGTGTTTCAAAGCCGCCCCAAATGCCGTCATAGGCTTGCAAGGCCGGTGCGATCATCTCAAAGGCGCTGGTGTGTAACTCTTCGCCCGCTTGCAAAATGCAAAGCCAATCAGCGCCATCCTGTTCGCCAATTGCGATCCATTTGCTAAGTTCCGGCTCCGAGTTTTCTGCTGTCAGGTTGTGAACATTGAGCGCGCCAAAAACATTCTTTCTATCGCTATCTGTGTCGCCGCCCCCTTTGCAGCGCCCAACACTAAGCGCCGACACCTCAGCTGCGCGGGGGGAAGTGCCGGCTGCCGACAGTATGATCACCGATAGTTTGGGACGTGGTTGCTGGTGCGCCATGTCAGCTCACATCCGCCAATGCAGGAACCGCAAAGGCGCGCACCAAATGGCCGCCTCCCAGATCGATCAGCCGCAATGTCCGACCACCTCGCGCCGCCTGGTCCGGAGTGGCATAAAACGGCTCTGGCCAGTTTTGCGGGTCGGTCGCACCGCCCTCGCGGATCAATGCAAAGTCGAGTTTATGATTGAGGTCGGGCGTTGGTACGGACGCCAAAAGGGCGCGCGTATAAGGATGGCGCGGTGCGCGAAACAGCTCGGGCCCAGGCGCCACTTCCACCAAATGGCCCTGGCACATTACGGCGATCCGATCGGCCAGATATTTCACAACCGCCAGATCATGGGAAATGAACAGATAGGTCAGATCAAATACATTTTGTAGATCTTTCAGCAAATTGAGAACCTGCGCCTGCACGGAGACATCCAGCGCCGACACCGGTTCATCGCAAATCAACAATTCCGGCTGCAGGATCAGCGCGCGCGCAATGCCGATACGTTGGCGCTGACCGCCAGAAAAGCTATGCGGATAACGGTTCAGGTGGCGCGGATCGAGCCCGACCAAATCGAGGATTTCCATCACTAGTTCGCGTTGGTAGGTTTGGTCGCCGATGCCATGAATTTGCAGCGGCTCACTCAGGATGTTGAGCAAGGTCATGCGCGGGTTGAGCGACCCGAAGGGGTCTTGGAAAATATACTGGATGCGCTGGCGAAACGGGATCAGCTGCTTGTCGCCAAACTTGGACAGGTCGATCTGCGTGCCGCCATCGTCAAAAACAATCTGGCCTTCATCGGTACTGATGGCGCCCATGACCATTTTGGCCAAAGTGGTTTTGCCGCAACCGCTTTCGCCGACCAGCCCGAGACATTCGCCGCGCTTGATATCAAGGCTGACATCGTTAACGGCGGTAACCTGGCGCGCCGGTTTGCGCTTTAGCGAGAAGCTATCCTTGCGGATGGTGAAGCGTTTGGTCAGGTTCTGCAAAGATAAAATGGTTTCGGCCTTGGCGCCCGTTTGCCGGTCCTTGCCGTAGTTTTGCAAGAGCTGTCCTGGCTTGGGATCGATGGCGCGCAGCGGCTGCAGGCGCTGATCGGGGGCGCTGTCGAGGCGCGGCACAGCGCGCAACAGGGCTTTGAGATAATCATGTTTCGGCGTTGTGAAAATATCGTCAACGGTGCCACTTTCCATGACGCAGCCTTTATAAACAACCACCACTTCTTCCGCCACATTGGTGACGACGCCCATGTCATGGGTGATCATTAACACGGCCATGTTCAGCTCAAGCTGCAATTCCTTGATCAGGCCGAGGATCTGCGCCTGCACCGTCACATCGAGCGCCGTGGTCGGCTCATCGGCAATCAGCAGCGCCGGGGAACATACCAGCGCCATTGCAATCATTGCCCGTTGCCGCAGCCCCCCCGACAGCTCAAACGGATAGGTTTTATAAGCGCGCTCCGGGTTGGGAAAATGCACAAGTGAAAGAATATCGATGCAGCGCTGGCGGGTGGCTTTGGCGTTCAGATTCTCATGCAGCTCGATGGCCTCGGAAATCTGATTGCCGATGGTGTGCAGCGGCGATAACGACGTCATCGGTTCTTGAAATATGATCGAGATCTGACCGCCGCGAATGGCGCGATAGTCTTCACCGCGCAGATCAAGCCTGGCCAGATCAACCGGCGTCTCATTGGCTTTGCCGGCAAACAATATTTGCCCACGCGTAATTTGCGCGTTGCGCGGCAATATTCCCATGATGGCTTGCGCGCAAACGGATTTTCCCGAGCCGCTTTCCCCAACAATAGCAACATTGGAGCCGCGTTTAATGCGAAAAGATATGCCGCGCACAGCTTCCAGCGGCCCAGCCGGCGTTTTAAAGCTGACATGCAGATCATTAACCCTAAGCAGCTCACTCATGCGGCGCATCTTCCCATTTCATAATTTGTGCAACCATGCCTGCGTCCCCCAATCCTAATCATAACGCCATCTTTTATGGAATCGCACGGGTGGTCCCATCGCGGCAATCCCATTGACTATTCTTGGCTAACCTTGTGCCTCGCAGCGTTCGTGACACGTTGCAACGCCTCCCCAGGCAATGCTTCCCCGGCGGATAGCCATTTCATGGTGCTACAGTTTTTTGAAAAATGAAACAGTCTCGACATGAAAGTCCAAGTTTCTTGGTCATGCACCAGATGATGGGTCAACAAGCCGGTGGGCTCATCTGAACGGATTTGGCCAAGTCGTCGCTGCACCAGATGGTCACAAATGGCGTTAAGGGCGCGGCGCTGACCGACAAACCCGCGCGTGGTCTTCCAGGCGATCACATCGACATGGGTGTTCAGCTGGCGTAGTCCCGGTTGCGGTTCGTGCGATGTGGCCGCGCCAAATTGCGAAATGCCGGTAAATCCTAGTTCGACAAGCAGCGGCAGATGGCGCTCATCCAGGCGGTTCCAAGGCGGCACAAACAGGCTAAGACGATTATCGAAATTGGCCATTATCCGCTGCCCGTCAGCTAAATCCTGGCGCAATAGGTCCGCAGACCGGCTGACGGGAAATTCGCATTTTTTCTCATCGGGACCGGCATGATTGAGATGGGCATGGCCGTGCTGCACAGCAGTAACAAAAGATACGCCGCGCAATTGGTGTTGCAATTCAGTCCCCGTTTGCGCTGGTATAATCGCCAATGCCAACGGTATTTCATAATCTTGCGCCAGCTGGGTCAGCTGGGTCAGCGGCGGCGTAGGCTGCGCCGCATCATCGTCGCGCCACCAAAAGGTCGCGGGGGCTCCATCGCCCGCCCATAATTTCAATTCGCCTTCCAGTTTGTCCCACGGATCTTGGCTCATGCGTCCGGCCTCTCTTGGCGTTGTGCCAGCTCTTGGATCATCCGTGCCGTCGTGCTGACGCCGGTCAAGTCAAGGCGCGCGCGTTGTGGAGGCGGCCCGTTGAGGGCGCTCCGGCAGGCGCTTGCCAAAGTCTGCGGCGACAGCTCAGTTTCTTCAAGCATGGTCAACAGGCCGCGCTGGGCAAAAGCTTTCGTGCGCTGGGTTTGTTCGCTTTCCGCGCCGGCAGCGAAAGGAACAATGACATTTTTGCAATTGGCGCTGAGTATATCCATGAGCGTATTATAGCCGCCTTGTGAAATGGATAAAGCGGCGTGGTGCAACAGGTTGCGAAAATCGGGGCGTGCGCGCTCGACGATCACATGCCCAGGCGCTTTGTTTTTCAAATCGCTCAAGACCGAACCGTCGAGATTTTCGCCCGCCAATAAGCGCCACGAATAGTCTTGCAGTGCCGGATCGCTTGCCGTGCTCATCGCACAACGCAGCAATTTCTCGCCAACCGCGCCGCCGCCGACTGAGACAATGATTTCGCCGCTGCCCGTCTTTTCCCCCGTTTCTGCCACTGCGCCGCCCGCTGGCGTGGCCGATAACTGATTGTTCTCGCCGTCGACAACATAGCCCGTGTAATGGATCAGGTCCTGGATTTCATGAGTGAGGGGGAAGCTGTCTTGCAGCGGCAGGACCGCGGCATCGCCATGCACCAGGATATGATCGAAATAATCGCGCGCCGTTTTTACCATCCACTGGTTCTTGCGCAGCTCGGTTCTGGCAACCAGAATATCCCGCAAGGAACACATGATCGTGCAATGCTCCCGCGCCGTCTGCAACAGGGGAATCAGCTCGAACCGAAATTGCCGCCGACCGAACGGAAACATCTCGATTAGTAGAATGTCAGGCGTAAAATCGCGGTAGTTCCGCATTAATTCGCTTGCACGTTTCTCGCGCCAGTTATCGTCTATGAGGCGGTTATGTCCATCGAGCAATTTATCGAAACCGGCGCCGTCGGCGCGCACGGGCGGCAATTGGTGAACGCGGATCGGCCCGAAACCAACCAGGGCGACAGGCGGGCCGCCGAGCACCATCAACACGTCAAAGCCTTGGCGATGCAGACCCGCCGCAATAGCGCCGGCGCGCTTGACATGGCCAATACCCAATAGATGCTGCACATAAAACATAATACGTTTTGGGGGCGGGCTATTGCTGCTCATGATGCCTCCTCACCCGTCCGCCGGTTGTCGCGACGGCGGCGCCAGGGGAAGATTCAATTGTGTGATGAGCGGGCGGCCCTGATCGATGTGAAACAAATGCGCGCCCCATTTTTGTAGCTTATGCGGCGGTGTCCCGATCATCGGCCAATCGGCGGCCAAGGCGTGCAGCGCTTGCAATACGCCGCGATGACACACGGCCACGGTTGGGCGCGTCAAGTCCGCCAGCCAGGGCTTGAGCCGGGTCTGCACGTCGCGCGGGCTTTCCCCGTTGGTCGGGCGGAAATCCAGTCCTTTGGCGAAATTGTCGAGCATGTCCTGCCCCAGATCCCGGCGCAGCTTGGCAAAGTTCTGCCCTTCCCAATCGCCCCAGGACATTTCAATTAGCGCCGGTTCAATGCGCGCTTCATGACCTAATATCCGGGCTGTTTGGCGTGCCCGTTGCAAGGGGCTGCACACCCAATCATGGTCATGAAAATGTGGCTCAAGCATCCAGCTTTCCACTTGCGCGACGCCGTCTTTGGATAAGGGAATGTCGCTACGGCCTTGCAAAAGCTTTTGCGCATTCCAGTCGGTCATGCCGTGGCGAAGAAGCAAAATCTGGATCATCGGACAATAGCTCCCAGCATAGCGCCGAGTGTCTTGGCGGCGGCCTTAATGTCATGGCGGCGGCGCACATACTCGGCGGCCTGTTGTCCCAACGAGCGGCGGCGGCTGGCATCATCGAGCAATGCCGTAAGCGCGGTCGCAAACGCCTGGCAGTCGTCTTCAGGGACACTCAAGCCGCTATGATTTTGCTTGAATAGCGGCAGGATGCCGGGAGCATCGCCAACCAAAACACCGGTGCCGGCGCCCTGCGCTTCCAGCACGCTCATCCCCATAACTTCGGCAATGGCCGGCCAGACAAACAGATCAGCGGCCGCATAATGATCGCGCAACGTCTCGCCTTCGAGCAGACCGGTCCAGATAATCCGCTTGCCAAACGGCGCGAAGGCGTCGCGCACTAGATCCCTTTGCGGGCCATCGCCGGCGATCATCAAGGTCCAGCGCCGGCTCGTCAATTGGGACAAAGCGCGGGCCAGTAATACAAACGAGCTCAGCTTATTACCCTTGCGCATCATGGCGGCAGTAAAGAGCAAAGGCGCATCCTCATTGCTCAGACCATAGCGCGCGATTAGCCGGGCTCTTGTTTGCGCGGCGTGTTTCTTCGGCTCATCGAATAAACTGCAATCAATGAAGGGCGGTAGAGTTTGATAGAGATCGGGCGCGCGCAGTAAGGGCAGCACACAAGGCTTGTCTTGCGGGTTAAGCCCGATGACCAGATCGGCCTGCGCCAATGTTTTTGCAACGTCCTCATGCCCCGCCGCCCAGGGTCCATGAGCCTGCTTGGGAGCAAAGGACGCTTCGGCGACAACATAGGGAATGGCAAGGGTTTGCGCCAATGCCGGACCAATCCAGTCGGGCGCTTTGTGATAAAGATGATAGGTGAACATCAGTTGCGGGCGCTGATCCGGGGCCATTGTGCGCAAACGCGCACTAAGCTGTTCGGCCTGCAATTGTCCCTGCATTGCCAGGTCTTTTTGCCGGGCCTCATTGCCGCGGCGGTCATAGCTGCGAAAGCTGCTGATCAATTCGACATTGTGACCGCCTTGGCGCAGCGCCTGCATGAATAACCGTCCAATCAATCGATCACCCGAAGGCGTGGGAGAGGTCGGCGGTTTGAGCGGCGCGTAAAAGGCGATGTTCATGTTGCCGCCGCACTGCGAGATTTGGCGGATGTAGAAGGCGTGCTGCGATTAGACGACGAAGTTTTGCCGCCGTCGCTGCCGGGCTCTGACAAAATAGCGTCAAAGCGTGCTGCAAGATCATTGATCCCAGCTTGATGGGAGAAGCTGGCGTGCATGCGCTGTTGGCCGGCGCGCCCGAGCCGCGCGCGCAGCTCCGGCGTGGTGATCAGCAGTTGCAGCGCTTGCGATGTGGCTTCGACATTGCCCGGCTCAACCAACAGACCGGTCTGCTGGTGGTTGATCAATTCGGGAATTGCCGAGACAGTCGTGGACAGACAGGCAAGCCCCTGGGTCTGGGCTTCCATTAGAACATTCGGCAGTCCATCGCGGTCGCCATCTTGGGCAATCAGCGACGTCAGGGCAAACAGATCGGCGCGGCGATAATGTTCAAGAACTTGTTCTTGCGCGCACGCTCCCAGCCAGTTGATCCGCTTTGCTATGCCAAGCTGGCGCGCCTGTTCCTGGATCTCTTTCAAGACCGCACCGCCGCCAATATGAATAAAGCGCCAATTGAGCCGCTCGGGCAGTGCGGCAAGCGCGGCCAGTAAAATATCATAACCTTTTTTCTCTACTGCCCGGCCAACAGATAAGATCGTTACAATATGCTCAGCGCTTGATCCATCATGGAGCGAATAATGCGGCTCGATCTTGGCAAAACGCGTCAGATCCAGGCCATGATATAAAAGCGAAACCTTGTCGGCATCAGCAGCTGTTTGGGCGATGCCCTTGAGATGCGCCACGTTATGGCGGGTGCAGGTGACGAGCCATTGCATGGCCGATAATTTGCCTGCCAATTCCCAATCGGGCGAGGTGTAGATGTCTTTGGCGTGGGCTGAACAGCTCCAGGGCAACTCGCGCAAAAGGGCCGCATAATGTGCCACCGATGCGGGCGTATGCAAAAAATGCACATAGATCCATTTGGTCTGCGCGCCAGCTTCATTGGCCAGCACCAGGGCTTGGCCAAAGCGGCGGACGCGGTTTGCTGTCGGGTCACGGCGCAGATCACGCAACCAGTGCGCCCGGGCAGTCTTGTAGGAAGCTCGCCGCCGCAAAGCCCACCAAGCGCGCCAGACCCGTAGCGGCTCTTGATAAAGATATTCGGGCAGATAGCGCAGCGGCGCTTTGATTTGCTCGTGGACCGGATGGCGGGCTTTGTCGGTCGAGCGCCGTAACGAGACAATCTCAAAGTCGATCCCGCGCTCCTGCAGGCCGAGCAATTCCTGCGCGATGAACGTCTCGGATAATCGCGGATAGCCTTTGAGTATGATCGAAAGCATGGGCTTTACTGTCTTCAAGGTTGTCTT
>JAJRRE010000298.1 GCA_024279745.1 Alphaproteobacteria bacterium | reverse complement strand
GCCGTGTCTTTGCGGACAATCAAGTTATGCCAAATCATATATGTGAGGCGTTAGTGGTGCCCCACATTCCGCCGCTGGGCAAGAGTGTCAAACGCGGTAAATTGTAACGGCTTCCGCCGCCGCTGCAAGAGATTTTACCGGCCCTTGTTACCCGTCCCTCTACGAGCGCAGTAGACCGACAATGTCCTTTACCTGATCGATTGTCGGGGCGGCGATTTCGCGGGCACGGCAGGCGCCATCGGCCAGAACACGGTCAATTTCCGCTGGATCGGCTTCCAGCTTGGCGATTTCCGTGGCAATTGGTGCCAGTTTTTCAACCGCCAGTTCAGCCAATTCCTTTTTCAGTTTTGAGAACTGACCGCCGCCAAAATCCTTGAGTATGTCGTCGTGGCTTTGCTGCGACAAGGCGGCGAAAATGCCGACCAGATTTTGCGCTTCGGGGCGCCCGTCCAACCCGGCGACTTCCGACGGCAGATCACCCGGATCGGTCTTGGCCTTGCGGATTTTCTTGGCAATGGTGTCGGCGTCGTCGGATATATTAATGCGCGATAATTCCGACGGATCGGACTTCGACATTTTCTTGGTGCCGTCGCGCAGCGACATAACCCGCGTGCCGGCCCCTTGAATGACGGGCTCTGGCAGTGGGAAAAAACCATCATTATAACCCAAGGCGGCAATGCCATCGCTATAATCGGAGTTGAATTTCTGCGCGATATCGCGGGTCAGCTCAAGATGCTGTTTCTGGTCTTCGCCAACGGGCACATGCGTGGCGCGGTAGGCCAGGATATCGGCGGCCATCAGATTGGGGTAGACGTAAAGCCCGACAGAAGCGCGCTGCTTGTCTTTGCCGGCTTTGTCCTTGAACTGGGTCATGCGGTCGAGCCACCCCAGCCGCGCCACACAGTTGAACACCCAGGCCAATTCGGCATGAGCGGGTACCTGGCTTTGGTTGAACAGGATTGACTTTTTCGGATCAAGCCCACTGGCGATATAAGCGGCGGTCACCTTGCGGATGGATTGCCTAAGCTCGGCCGGGTCTTGCCACAACGTAATGGCGTGCAGGTCGACGATGCAATAGATGCACTCATGGCTCTCCTGCATGGCAATCCAGTTGATCATGGCGCCCAGATAGTTGCCAAGATGCAGTGAGCCGGTGGGCTGCATTCCAGAAAATACGCGATTGGCGGGCACGGTTTTATTGGTCGTTGTCATGAGATCAAGGGTCCAGGATCGATGGGCGAGATTGAAGGCGGGGCTTTGGCCTTGGAAGCGCTCGCCAAAGGCCCCTCGCAATGGCGCTGGTTATGACCCGATGCGCCCGCCCGCGCAAGGGAAAGGCGCATCTTCTTTTGCGACGGCTCCGCCTACCGTGGATGCGCCCGCCCGCACAAGGGAAAGAGATCAATGAATTGGCAAAATACAGGGAGTTTATACGGCAAACAAGGGCTTGACGCGGATCAGCGGCTCACCGGCGCATATTTGGCCAGGAATGTCTTAACGGCGCGCCAATAAGGATCGGCTTGCACGCCCTGGCTGGGGTGTAGCGCGGACGAGCCGTGTCGGCCCTTGACCCTGGGAATGAAACCGATCTTCGATTTTGTTCCAACCGCATTGAATATTGCTGACCAACGCCCCGCTTCTCCGCGCGCTGAGGTGATGAAAGTTGGAATAGCGATTTTCCCGGCGGTATCGCGCACCCAGCTACCGCCATAATATTCGCCCGGCGAGAAGGCCAGCACGGCGTCTGCCAGTCCCGGCTGCGCCGCCAGTTTCAACACCAGTGATGCCGAATAGGACGAGCCCCAGATTATGATCGCAGACTTGGGCTGCGATCGGCGCATATAGGCTAAGGCGGCGTGCAGATCGGGCAGCGCATCTTTATATTTGGTCGGCTTACCAGCGGCTTTGGCGCGCGCGGCGGTTTTGTTTTTAACGCCGTCATAGCTCTGGCCGGAGCGTTGATCGGGCGCCAGGACAGTATACCCAAGCGCCGCAAGCTTGGGGGCAATAGTGCGATATTCGCCGCGGCTGGAGCCCGCCTGATGGAAGGCAATGATCACCGGGGTGGCCGCGCTGGTGCCTTTGCCGGGATAAAGATCTGCCGTTATTGCCAGACCGTCGGCGGCTTTGAAAGTGATAGTGTCGCGGGCGCCGGTGCCGGCCTGTGCGGGTAAGGCGCTGCCAAGTCCGCATACAGCCGTCAAAGCCAAAATCATTGCAGCTGATGCTGTGCGATATTCCATCGAATCATTCCTGTGTCCAAACATCGACGGGAATCTAACACCAAACCCCGCGCAAAGAGCAAATCACAATGTCGCGGGATGGGTGACTGCCAGCGCTGGCCCAGATCGTCAACTTGTGCGCACGACCACGACAATACCGCTGGCCCATGACTGGCGCACCAGCTTGCAGTCAGTGCGCTCATCGAGGGCCTTGAGTAGGCCGGCAGCCACCTTGTCATGCCCATCGGGCCAATTGTCCTGCGGGTTCATGTCATCAATTACGTAGAACCCGCCGATTGCCAATAAGCGCCATGCCTCTTCGAATTTTTCATATTTTCCCGGCATAATGTCAGCGAAAATCAAATCAAAGGCGGGGCCGTCATAAGCGTCTAGCCAGTTGGCACCATCGCCGATTACAAGCGACAAGCGTTTGTCGTCGCCCAGTATATCTTTTGCGACCGCGCTTAATTTAGGATCGATATCAACGGAGATAAATGTCGCCGCATCATCCATACCGTCAAGCATCCACGCGGTGGCGAGCCCCGTACCAGTCCCCAGTTCCAGCAGGTGCCCGCCGGGCTTGCTGGCGGCAAGCGTGCGCAGCAGTGCTCCGGTTTGGCGCTCCGACGGCATATCGAACTCAAGCGCTTTGGTTTGCTGTTCGAGCTGTGGCAAAGCTTGCGGAATATCGGTTATGTCTTGATCAATCATGCACTGTCTCCAATTTGTGCAGCAACCCCGATCAGCCGCGCCTGAGCCCGGCCAATAAAGCGCGCGGGGAGGTGACGCCGGTGGCGACAATCGCCGCGCCGTAGACGCCAAGGCCGAATGTTACCAGGGCGCCGAGCGCGCTCCATTTGATGAGCCCCGCCAAGTCGGCCCAGATGTAGGGGGCGAGTAATCCTTGTGTCAGCCACAGCGCCAGGCCCATGATAATGCTGGCCAGGACAATGCGTGGCAACACGCGCATTAAACGCGCATCAAGGTTGAAATTGCCGTTACGCGATAACGTCACCCACAGCAGGATGGCATTGATCCAGCCGGCTATCGTTCCGGCAATGGCTATGCCGATATGGGGGAGTATGCCAAGACTGCGAAACAAAAAGAACAGCGCCAGTGAGCCGATAATATTCACCACCATCGAGATTATCGCAAAGCGCATTGGTGTCTTGGTGTCTTCGCGGGCGAAGAAGGCGGGCGAGAACACCTTGATCATAATAAAGGCGGGAAGACCGATTGCCGTGGCAACAAGCGCAGGGGCTGTGGCAGCCGTATCAGCTGCAGTGAAGGCGCCGCGCTGAAATAATACGGTAATGATCGGCGATGCGGAAACCGCCAATGCGACAGCGGCGGGCAGGGCGAGCAGTAAGCCAAATTCCAATGAACGGTTCTGCGCGTTCATAGCCGCGGCGTCTTCTCCCGCGCGCAGTTTGCGCGACAGATCAGGCAGCAGCACAATACCAATCGCAATGCCGACAATGCCAAGCGGCAATTGCGCCAGCCGGTCGGCATAATACAGCAGTGACAGTGCGCCCGCCTGCATCGACGCGATCAAGGTGCCGATAACGATATTGATCTGGGTGACGCCGCCGGAAATTACGCCAGGAATGCCAAGTTTAATAAGCTTGCGCATGTCGGCGCTCATCCGCGGGCGCTTGATGCTCAGCCCCATGCCGGCGCGATAAGCGGCCAGTGCCAGCATGAACAGTTGCAGCGCGCCAGCAATCGAGACGCCCCAGGCCAGCAGGACACCAGCTTGCGGCGATTTATTCAGTCCCTGCCAGGAGGCCAGCAGCATGACCGAGACCAGAACGATGTTGAGCAAAATCGGCGCGGCGGCGGCGGCGGTAAAACGCCCGAGTGAATTTAAAACGCCAGACAACAGCGCGACCAGTGACATCGCCAGCAAATAGGGAAAGGTGATGCGGGTCAGCAATATTGCCAGATCAAACTTATCGGGGTTCTCCGTAAAACCGGGCGCCAGGATATACATCAGCCAAGGCATGGTCAGCTCGCACAGGGCCGTCAGCAGCAGCAAGATAAACAGCAGCCCAGCAAGTGCTTCTTCGGCAAAGGCGCGCGCCGCCGGTCGTCCTTCACCTTCGATCTTTTTGGCAAATAACGGCACGAAGGCGGCGTTGAACGCGCCTTCGCCGAACAGGCGGCGAAACAGATTGGGAAAGCGAAAGGCAACAAAGAAAGCATCTGCAACCATCGAAGTACCGAGCACAGATGCAATCAAGATGTCGCGGACAAATCCCAGGAGGCGGCTGATCATGGTCAACGAGCCAACAGCGGCGAATGTGCGGTAGAGTTTCATGGGCAAGGGGGTAGCCCAACGGCAAGGCAACGGCAAGGCATGTGGGGCCGGCCGTACCCAAAAGCATAAGAAATTTCCGGTCGCGCGTTTCGCCACAATATATGGTAACAGGGCATCAGCAGGAGCGTGAGCGAATAGACGCGGGATGAAGCAAGCGAAGGGATGTGAGCCATGTTGAGCGAAATGGTGTTGAGCATTGCGGCACAGGATCGGCCGGGGCTGGTAAAAGTGTTGAGCCAGGTGGTTGCCGATCATGGAGGCAATTGGATTGACAGCTCATTGGCGCGGCTGGGCGGCGAGTTCGCTGGTATCTTGCGCGTGGCGGTGCCAGCGGGATCGGTTGAAGCGTTTGCAGCAGCGCTGGCAGCGTTAGCCGAGCAGAATATTTCGGTCTCGGTGCGCCGCGGCGTTGGAGCAGCACCTGCCGGTCCGCGCACCAGGCTTGAGCTGACGGGGATCGATCATCCGGGCATCGTGCATGAGATTTCCAGCGCTTTGGCGGCGCATGGCGTCTCAATTGATGAGCTGCACACGCAAGTTTTTGCCGGCTCCATGACCGGCGAGCGGCATTTTGCAGCCAAGGCCGTGGTGGTTCTGCCTGAGACGCTGAGCTATGACGCGCTGCGCGATGAACTGGAGCAGATCGCCACGGATATCATGGTTGAGATCGATCTCAAGGACGACGCCAAAGCCTCTTGAGGCGTGCCCATCAAGGGTGATGGGTGATGGCGAAGTGCGCGTTGGCGGTTCAACGGGAAGAAGTGTGCGCAAAAGACAGTCGGGATAAAGTGCGGGTTAGACTATCGCACTTCCTCCCGGCAGAAATATCTGCGGATCGCCTGTGGGCCATGGGCGCGGGCGGCGCTTCTAGGGTGGGCGCGGACGCGCGGACGGCGCTTCTAGAAAGGCACCTTGATGCGGAACTTACCGCTGTGGGTTTGGCCATTACCGTTTTGCAGCGCCAATCCATATTGCGCATCGAAATACATATTGGGTGAGATCGCACCGTTAATCCCCGCAGCAAGTGTCAGACCGCCCGCATGAGGATCGGCGACGGATACGGTCGATGAACCGGCGGTGTTGTTGACCAATTTGGCGGTGATGTTGCTGGAGCTGTAGCTGAGATAGTCTTCATAGCCGACTTCTGCGAACACGGTCATAACGCCGGTATTCATCGACGCGCGCATCCGAACACCGCCGAGCACCGCGGTTGTATTGCGGCTATCAAACTGCATGGCCAGGATCGGCGCAGCTTCATCGACCGAACCCAAATTGGAATTGATCACTTCCATGCGCGCTGTCGGCATCAAGGAGATGGGGCCGAATTTGGCAATGTAGCCCGCCTGGACCGCACCGTGCACCAAAAGGTTATTCACATTGGCTGTAGTTTCAACTGCTGTGAAGCCGGTTTGGCGATGGATGTTGGCGATATGGGTAAAGCCCGCCCCGACATCGGCATTGACGAACATCTTGCCAAAGCTCCAGGAGCCATAAATGTCAGCTTGGAAATTGGTGGTGTCGGCTTTCAGGTTGGAGCTTGAGAGATTACCG